>JALSKP010000589.1 GCA_026988815.1 Myxococcales bacterium
GCGCTAAAGTTGGGGCTTTGATTTGATCGTTCAGCGTGCCGTGACATTGCATACACATTTTTTTGGTTGTAATCGGATAATATCCAATACGTTTGTCGCCTTTTTCAACAAGTTGTGGTTTGGGTTTTCCACCTTTCTTAAGAATCTCTTTGGCGTGCTTGATGTAGTCGAGTTCGCTGGCATTGGCCCGGTTTTTTGGGTTCCTCGGTTGGTCAGAAACGCGCTTAATACCAACCTTATGTTGGGTTGCCATTTTGTCCGTTAAGCCTGTTGCGTTCTCGTTACAAAAAGAAAGCGCTTTGTCGGTACCGCTACTTTGCAGAGCACCGATGAGGTTTTTGCCGAGCACTTTTTTGGTTGAAAGGGCGTACTTAAAACCCCTTTCTTTGTAAGGGAGTTCGGTGATTGGGATTTCTTTTTGTTCCACAGAATAATCGCGAAACTTAAATCCTTTTTCTTCGAATTGGGTGGCAAAAATATATCCGGCAATGGCCTGGATTTTTTCCTTTGGAAACTGGAGGGAGGGCATTTCGCCATAGGCTTGTACGGCTCCGGGGAGAAGGTTTTTGGTCGCCTTTGGATTTGCTGTGAATGCGATGAAGGCGTTTTCGAAGGCTTTGGGCGTTTTGTATTTCTGTCGGTAGGCGTGACGGATTGCACTCACCGAAGGTGCGAGTTTATTGGATTTACTCTCTTTGGTTTCGTGGCAGGTCGAACAATTTTGCGCCAGGAGTTCTTTGGGAGAGGTTACTATTTCCTCTTTTTTATCCGCCTTTTCGTGGGGTTGTGGCCCGTCATGGTTTTGTGTTTTGTGTTCTTTTTCGCATCCCATGGCTAGGGTCGTGAGAAGCAGGGCCGATATACCTATTTTTGATTTCACCAGAAGCTCCTTTGGCTCTACATTTATCTAGTAATACATAACCACGCTTTTTCTGCAGGCAAGGGTCCGAAAAGACGGCCTCAAGTTTACTCACAAGCTATGGGAGAATTAAGCCCAAAATCTGAACAGATACCATCGTTGTTGCAGGTCGCTTCCGGTTGTTCGTTTTGTGAGCTTGTACAGGAAAAGAAAAAAGAAAGACAATAAGAAGCGTTAATTTCACGGGGACCCATATTATAGTTATCAGGCTACAAAGCAGATACCGTGCCATCATCGGCGTCTGGCTAAAGCGCATGAGTTATGAGTCATTAGTCATTATTTTTTCTTCAGTCGGGTAGGATCTCAGAAAACTGAGAATGGGTCTTCAACTACCGATATTTAAGAGTGTAGGGAGTTCATCTATCTTCGAAATCCGATAATCGTAAGACGCCCTACTTTCGTCCCGATGATCAGTATCACGACAAAGCCAGCAGGTTTTCAAGCCACTACCTTGGGCAGCGAGAATGTCATTGGCGAGGTGATCTCCGACCGAGAGCGTTCTCTTGGGCTGGACCTTCATCTTATTGCATACTAATTTAAAAATCTCCTCGTTCGGTTTTTCCAAATCAAGTTCTCCAGAAATAAAGATCGCCGAAGGGGAGAAAAAAGTGTCCAACCCCGAGTGCTCAATTTTATGTCGTTGATTTTTGGAGGAACCGTTGGTGAGCAATGCGATTTTATATTTATCGTTGCATTCTACCAAACACCTTTTAGTAGTCTGGTTTACGTTAATACAATGCCCGAAGGAGGATTGAAAAGCGTCCCAAAGCAAGGGCCCCGATATGGGAAATGCAAAGCGGTCCGACAACCACGAAAAAAAGAGGATACGTTCCGCGTATCCTTTCTCGTTCTTGTGAAAAATGTCTATCCAATCGTGTTTCGAATAAGCGATATTAAAAGGCGAGCTAAGAT
>JALSKP010000590.1 GCA_026988815.1 Myxococcales bacterium
GACGGGTTGAATGAAAAGAGGTTTCTTTGCAATCATCCGGCCGAAAACACCTCTGGGAGAGGGCGCCCTGAGGATGTGCGTTAGCACTTCCGAGGAAGTACTCTTGGGGTGCTAGGGTCATTTGTGCAGCTCTGCTGTAGAGGGTCGTCGACGAAAGCAAGTTCTCTCAAAATCCCGCTGATATGGATCACACTAGTTCTTAGGAACGAAGCATTCGCGTTAGGATTTGGTCGCCCTCCTCGCCGAAACTCTTGAGTTCCTTTTCGCCCAATTGACGTGCGAGGGTGTAGATTAAGTGTTGGTGACTCACACCCTTAAAGTCAACATGCTTACCATTTACAAAGCCCAGCGCTGAACCGCCCGCGATAAATACGGGTAGATTGGTTCGCTGATGGGTCTCCACGCCAAGTCCCAGCTCGTTGAACCACACCAGAATTGTGTTGTCCAAAAGACTTCCATTTCCGCAGGGAAAGGCCTCCATCTGGGTCGCGAGATCTGCAATATTTTGAGCGTGAAAGAGATTAATGCCCAACAAATCTCCATCCGGATCGGCCGTCCCACGATGGGCAACATTGTGATGACCGCTTGGCAAACCAATCTCATCATACCCATCGGCGCCACCCCATCCTCCTACCCTTACCGACACCACGCGAGTCGTGCCGCAACGCAAGGCCGCAAAAATCGTTTTATTATGGCCGCGCCAAATGCGCGTTATTCTGTCCTGAGCCTCCTCTGGACTCTCCGGTAAATTACACATCAGTGGCATATAAGGCCGTTTGAGTTCTTTTTCACGTTCGCGCAAATGCGTTAAATGTTCATCCAATAGAACACGCGTTCTGGGCCCCAAGCCTCGCTGAGCTGAGGTTAAATCTTTGGCAATAATATCGAGCACACTTGCTTCTCTTTTTCGCTTTCCCGCAGCCACACGGGGATCTTCGTTGGTAAGATTGAATACTTTATTGAACGCACCCACCGGTGACCCAATCGCCGGGATAGGCAGACCGCTGGATGAATAAATAATCTGATCGTTGGGGGAATTCCCCGCGTTAACGCCCAGCTCCAACGAGCGTAGAGGCGTCTGAGCCTTCCATAAATTTGCAAAGTATTGGTCAATGCTTGGACCTCCAACTGCAACACCATCCCCATTCTTGGAGGGTTGGTTGGTGGTCGTTTCGCTCATCCCGCCGGAGTGCCCAGAGACACCTTTTAGGCCATTTAACAAAAGTAATTTTTCCTTCAATGCGTTGAAGGGTTGATGCACGGGTCCCAACTCCAAAGGCCCCGATGCGGTCGGCATCCAATGACTAGGGAACTGGTTATTGCCCGTGAAAATCATCACAAAACGCGGCGCTTCCACGCCCTCCTCGGCTTGCAACATCCGGCTCGCCAGTCCCGAGAAAAAAGGGATTGCGAGTAAACTTCCACCAAAGGCTTTTAAAAAATGACGACGGGTTGTGTTCGAGATGGTGGCTTTCATTCCCCCTCCTTTTCTTCGATGCGGTAGGTCAAAACTTGGCTTTCTAGCAATCCCATCATGGCCTCTTTCATGCTTTTATTTCTTAAACGCTCGCGCATTTCATCGACGACCTTCACATCAATCGACGAATCCTGCTCACTTTCGGGACGACCCAAACTAAATCTTAACCACTGCTTTGCAAAACAACTTGCCACAAAAGGTGAGGTCGCGATGACACGAGAAAACTCTGCCGCGCCGTCAATTTCGCCATCCTCGATACCGATGAGTGGCGCGCCACCACGCGTATCTACAGGCCGTCCATTTTCCATCGTTCGGTAAACTCCGATACTATCAAAGCCTTCAAAAGCGAA
>JALSKP010000591.1 GCA_026988815.1 Myxococcales bacterium
CGCCTCTCCGCGAAAGGCTTCAGCGAGGGTTCCTAAAGAGGAAAACATCAGAGAGAGGGTCTTGGCGAAGGCTGGCGAAATGCCTAAAGCGAGGAAGGCCTGGCTCACCGAATCGACATGATAATCGAGAAGGCCAAGTTCTTTCTTTAACGCGTCGTCAAAACATTGTTCTTCCTCGGTGGTCAACAAGGCGCATAATATCGTCGCCTCTTCCTCGGCTCCTGAGCACCTTGAGGCCCGCGCGGCATGCAAGGAGGTCGCATTTGCGGGGCAGCGTGTTAACGCCCGAAGCAGAATACCAAGGCCCTGTTTTTGAGGAGGGGTCGGAAAGTCTTGCGTACATAAGAGGTAGAGATATTCCAAAAAGTCATAATGGGGGGCGAGGTCGCCAAAGAGATCAAAACCAAAAACACGATTGTCGCTAAATACATAGCTAGAATGGTGTTTGGATTGTTCAACGCTATCTCTCACTTTTTTTGTCTTGGGATTGGTTGGACTAGTCATCTCGAAAACCGATGGTGTTGGCTCGGTCTTTCAGCGGAGGAGAGATGTCGGGGTCGACCACGATTTCTACCAAGCAGGGTTCGTTGGATTGTGAGAATTCTAAAATCGCGTCTCGAAGTTCGCCCGGATTTTTTACGATAGCCGTTCGAAGTCCCATGGACTGAGCGATGATAGAAGGGCGGATGTGTTTTTTGTAGACAATGCTTTGAAGGCCTTGACCGTCTAGCATTTTGGAGCCGTGATAGGTGATGCCATGCATCTGATTGTTTTCCACAATCCAGGTAATGGGGATGGCGTATTCGCTCGCGACCAGTAGCTCCATACCGTTCATTGTGAAACAGGCATCTCCGATAATAGCGTAAACAGGCCGTTCAGACGCAAGTCCGGCCCCGATAGGCGCCACTGTTCCATGTCCCATGGAGCCAAAATGGAGGTTGAGATAAAAATCTTGGTTTTCAGAAATGGTGAGGTGATGAATATTGAAAAGCATATGCCCCCCAATATCGGAAAAAATGATCGCATTTTTTGGCAACACTGAGGTGAGTTCCTTTCTCCAATAGGGTGGAGAAAGCGGCACTTTCAACGCGTCCCGGAGTTCGGTATTTTCAAAGGCTTCTCCTGTAACAAATGGAGAATCACCAAGCACCCATTCCGAGCATTTCTTGCGGTGTTTTAGGAGGCGTGAAATATGATAATAAAGTTCGGTTAGGACGGTTTTAGCGTCGCCGACGAGGGCGATATCAACGCCGTAATTTCTGGCAATGCGATCGATATCGATATCTAATTGAATGAGCACTTCGCTTGGTTCTAGTGCGGGCTCCCATCCAAAGGTCGTTGTTTCGTTGAGGGAGGCGCCCACACAAAAGAGGACATCGACCTCCGGTCCGAAGATCGTATTTTTTGCTGTCCGGTGACCTGCGAACCCGAGAACGCCCAGACTTAGCGGATGATCTTCTGAGAAAATGCCCTTCGCGGCGGGCGTGGTTGCAACCCGAATTCCAATTTGCTCAACCAGTATTTTGAGTTCCTTTTTGGCTCGGGACGAACGCACACCACTCCCAGCGACGATGACGGGGTGTTTTGCGGATAGTAATTTATCGGCAACTTCAGCAACAGCTTCTCTGTCAAAAAGATTTGCTTTCGGACGAAATTTATGAGGTGGGATAACTTGATTTGGGATGGTGGCGCCCCAAAAGTCCACCGGTATATTGAGGTGAACAGGCCCTTTTCGGCCTGTTAGCGCTAGTTTTAAAGCCCGCCTTAAATGATCGCCCAGTCGATCTGGGGAGGGTATTAACGCCGAGTATTTTGTTATCG
>JALSKP010000592.1 GCA_026988815.1 Myxococcales bacterium
GGGCAAAGAAACAGGGTGTCGGGATGTCTCCGATGGGTTTAAGGAGACGTAACTTTTTCTTCTTTTCCTCGTCCAGGCTTTCATATTCTGACACCAAAAGCGGACCTGCATCGGCTTTGCCTTCGAGTAAATCTTTGAGAATGCTGGCGGTATTTCCTGCGTAGAGAACCGAAGCAAACTGGGTATTAATATCTTTCCCAGGCTTGAGAATCCCCTCCTTGATGAGAGAGGTATAGGGGAAAAGATACCCAATTGGGTCTTCTGGATTAGAAAAGAGGATCTTCTTTTTGCCTAATTTTTTAAATGTAAAAGAAGACCCCGCCTGAGCATACCACGCCGCTTTTTGGGTACTCTTTGCGCCCACGCTTTGGGCTGCGAGGAGCGTTCCATCAGCCAAGTGGTGACTTGCCAGATAAAGCCACGCATCACCGAAGAGAATCTGAACTTTATCTTTCTTCATCGTCTTGATAACATCGTCGCCCGATTGGGGTTGAAAAAACTCGAATTCGAAACCAGTCTCTTGGGTGAGTTTTTTTAAGAAAAGTTCAGCAGATTTCGATGGTGCCGTTGTTTTTTTCTGCACAGGCAAACTAATAACCAATTTTACCTTTTCTTTAGGGCTTTCTTGCTTCTTCATCTCTGCTGGAGAATCTGTTTTAGTAAGCTCTTCAACTTTATTTATTTTTTGATCACTCTCTTTTTTTTCACAAGACAGGGTGAAAGAAAGAAGAACGAAAAAGACAGTAAGATATCGCAACATAAGCTTCCCTACAGAAAAAAGGTCAAAGAAAAGAGGTCAAACAAAAGAGATATACCCAAAGCGCCAATACATCAATAAGTGTTGTCACAACTGGGCCTGTTGCCAGGGCGGGATCCACACCGCTACGCTTAAACACCAAAGGTGCCATGGATCCAATCGTTACCGAAACCAGAGTCGCACTAATGGTGCTCAACCCAACACCTAAGACGAAAGCGAAAAAACCCATACTAAACTGGTTGTTCTTAAATATGATTCCAACGACCGCTGCGATAAGGGCGCCGAAAAAGGTTGCGATGATGGTTCCAAGAAACATTTCCCTTATAATAATTCGACGTAGCTCGGCAAATTCAAGCCTTCCCGTCGCGAGCCAACGTGTCACAATAGTGGATGATTGGGCACTAATATGTTGAGCGATCCCGGTCACCATGGGGATAAGAATCAAGAGTGGTACGAAAGTAGATAAGGCGGGTTGGTAGTAGTAGAGGAGGCCCATACCGGCGAGTCCGGACACAAAGGTTGGTGTCACCCAAGGCATTCTTGATCGCAAACTAATCGCGAAGGATTCATTTGGACTCGCGACAACTCCGGCGCCAACGGCATGCATGATATCCTCGGTCGCTTCCATCCGAATGACGTCTATAATGTCATCAACCGTAATAACGCCTACCAATTGATTCCCTGGATCGATGACCGGTAAGGCTAAAAGATTGTAGCGTGCGACCAAGGAGGCAACGTCTTCCTGATCTGCGGACACGAGCACGCGTACAACATCACCGAGCATGATGTCCTTAACTGGCGTTTGTCCCGATGCGCGAACCAGTTCTCGCAATGAGACAACACCGACGAGCTGACCGTGTTCATTGATCACATAAAGGTAAAATATGATATCATATTCGTTCTCGTGAAGCTTACGAATTGCCTCTGCTGCGGTAATTTCTGAATCGACTGCAAAATAGTTG
>JALSKP010000593.1 GCA_026988815.1 Myxococcales bacterium
GCGACCCAGCAGATTCGTTTTCGTAGGAGATCAGTACTTCGGCCTCTGATGCTTCTTGGGTCCCCAGTTCGGCAAGAAGGATATCTTTTCGAGGCGTATCAAGGGTTCGGAGAATAGAGGCGACCTCATCGGGCGCCATCTGCAGTATTAGGATCGAGAGGAAATCATCGTCGATTTTTCCGATAATCCGTTCAGAAAGTGCGGGTTCCATTTCCAACAGCACTTCAGCCGCTTTTTCATAGGGATGAATTTCTCGAAAAACCCGTACTTGTTGAACCGATGTCAGCGAGCGCATCACGTGTGCAAGATCTGCGGGATGAGACTTTTGTATAATTCTGCGGATCCCATCCGTATTTTCGGACCGGGAAAGCTTTCGTAGTGTAAGGGCTAGGACCTGGTTCGCGGAGCGGGCCATTAGGTGTTAGCGGCGAAGACGATCAGGATCATTCTCAGGTTGCTCTAAGAGCCAACGTGTTTTGCGAACATTCTCTTTGGTTTCTGAGTCGATTTGTTGTTCTTCTGGAAAAGAAGCAGGATCCACCGCTGTCGCATTTGAGAGAGCAAAAACGCCTACACCAAGCACAGTTGCCAAGAGTAGAAAAAGGAAAAGACCAATACGTCGATAGTCGGTCTTTTTCTTTCTGCTTTTATTTTGCGTTTTTGAAAGGCTGAGCGAAGATGCTTGCGAATCGTGTGTACGAATCTGCTCAAAAGCGCGTAGTACCTTGAGCGAATCACATCCTAGCTCTCGAGCGTAATTTCGAAGGTAACCGCGCGCGAAAATATCGGAGAACTCAGAAAAGTCGTTATTTTCCAAATGCTGGATCTGGCTTTTTGAAATGCAGGTAATCCTTGAAGCTTCTTCAATCGACCAACCATGCTCTTCACGTCCCCGCCTTAAGATTTCTCCAGGCGTTTTCATCCTAATTTTTCCGTAACAATGTAACACGCACGCAATGGTGGCCTAATACCTTATCCAGACGTGTATTGGCAAGTGAGAATGCGATCTTTAAGTTATAGTAGATGCAATTTTCATAACATGTCAAACATCGCTTTCAGAAAAGTGTCTAAGATGTTGTTCTTTCTAATAAATCTTCCACTTTTTCTAGAAGATTTTCGGGTCGCTGCTTTTCCAAAGCTGAAATAGGAATCGCTCCCCATAACTTCGCCTTTGATTCTGCGTCATTTCTCTCTAATCTGTCGATTTTATTGAATACGAGAATTTGCTTTTGATTGAGGTCCAGATCATGAAGGATTCGATTCACGGCCTCGATTCGTTCTTCAAAGCGATCGGTTGAAACATCGACAACATGGAGGAAAATACTGGAGTGTTCCAACTCTTCCAACGTTGCCTTGAACGCAACAACCAAATCTTTAGGCAGATCGTGTATAAATCCCACCGTATCGGTCAGCACGACCTCCTTCACCTTGGGAAGGAAAAACTGACGAGAGGTCGGGGTAAGGGTGGCGAAAAGTTGATCTTCGCTCAAGACATCCGAACGGGTTAGCTGGTTCAAAAGTGTTGATTTTCCTGCGTTTGTATAACCGACAATCGATACGATCGTGTTGTTTTTCAGTCGCTTTTTGCGCTGTAATAAACGTTGGGCGGACAATTTTTCGAGATCTTTTTGAAGACGATGGATACGATCTCTTGCACGGCGCCGATCGATTTCTAACTTTGTTTCCCCTGGTCCGCGTCCACCAATGCCACCCATGAGTCGACTCATGCTCGTTCCCTTCCCTGATAATCGGGGAAGGTTGTACTTCAACTGGGCGAGTTCAACCTGAAGACGTCCGTCTTTGGAGGAGGCATGCTGGGCAAAAATATCTAGAATAAGCTGGGTACGATCGATAACCTTACAATCAGTGGTGTCGGTAATATGCCGGAGTTGGGCGGGCGATAAATCTTGACCAAAAATAATAAGATCGATATCTCGCTGGACGGCCATCAACATAAGTTCGTCTAAACGTCCCGTTCCTAGACCAAATTTGGGATGCATCTTCGAGCGATTTTGCGTCACTTTTTCGATAACCTCCACACCCGCCGTTCGGCATAACTCTTCCAACTCGGGAATCCCTGCGTCGGGGTCTCGACCACCATCGATCGATACGTAAACAAGGATTGCTGGTTGTCCGCCAACGACTTCTTTGACTTCGGCTTTTCGAGAGAACTCCGATTCCAATTCGGCGATAAACAAATCAAAACGCAAATCAATCTGGCTTGGATGTGGTGCGCTTTGCACTTCCCATAATTTCCCAGCGGGATTGACTGGTAAGAGGTGTGCCCACTCTGTCGGACCAGGATAGCCACCCATCGCGATAGATATACCGACAACGAGATCGAGTCGAAGTTTTGATAGATCGGCAAAATCGTCGTCGTTTAATTTTTCGCCTGGGCCTAGCAGGGTTCGAATGAGTCGCAATCCACGAAAACGTTTTGCGCCTCCACGTGTACGTCCGATGTCGGGAAGAAAGAGTTTTTCCGAATCCCCGATGATAACCGAGTTTACCTTTCCTTTTCGGTCGACGAGAACGCCAACCACCCGATTAAGTTCGGCCGAAATAAAGGTGAGGTGGGTAGCAAAATCGTTGCTACATATTTCGCGAACCCCCACCTTACGTTTGAAAATGCGTTCTAAATTCTTTTTCTGATTTGGTTTAACGCCGCTCAGATCGCCGAAAACTTTACTGATAACGGATCCTATTTACAATCAAGTTTGGATGTACTCATCCCTGCGCGTTTGTAATAACGGCAAGCTTGTTTCATGTTATTGAGATTCTTATAGGCGAGTCCGATAATACGATTACAGGAACGGTTGCCGTGCTGTAACCCCAGTCTACATTTCGATATTGCTCTACGGTTGTTGCCTTTGGTCAACGCACCAAAGCCTTCTTTATAGAGCGCTTTTCCAAGCACAGGATCTTTTTGAAATTTTGGTTTTTTGACGCGTTTCTTAGGAGCTTTTTCTTGCTTATCTTTCTTATCAACGTCTTTGACTTTTGAGACGCCTTTTTCAACTTTTGGAATCACGGCAACTTTAACATTACCTAATTTTCGATTCAGCATAATAGCGTCGCTATTCTCGGCATCATACAGAAGGACTGCATTTACCGCTTCCTTTGCCTCACCGAGATTTCCTGAGCTATGTGCTTTTTTAGCTTTTGAGAGAAGACCTGCAATCGCCTTTTTAGGTAAGCCTTTTTCGCTCATGATTTGATAAATCGGCGTGGAGGTATCGATCGAAATTTCCTTGAATTTCTCAAGAGCGGGGCCATACCTTTTCGCCTTTAAGTTATCTTCACCGATATCCAAGGCACGGGCCAAAGAGGACCAGATCACGGCCTCGGATAACATTTTTTCGATCTCGGCGGTCTGCCCCGAATCAGGCGATAACATTTTCGCGGTCTCCAGCTTAGCAATCGCTTTGTCGATCTTCCCTTTTCTAATATGGGTCCGAGCGCCTTCAATAATACGTTCAATATTTTCGTTATTATCGCCCACTTTCGTAACTGCAACGGGTTTTTCATCCGTTTTGGGGTCATCTCCAGCAAGTCCGATGTAAGCGCCAACGGCGATTAAAAGAAGGACCACACCAAGAACAGGGAACAGCCATGAAGTTCCTTTTTGTGGCTTAAAATCCATACCGCTTTGCGGCGCAAAAACATAATTCTCACCAGGTTCAACGAAACGGAATCTTACGTGGCCCATCTCGATGGTATCACCCCGTTTAAGGCGAATCGACTGGTACTCTTCTCCACTGACCTTTATGCCATTTTTGCTATCCAAATCAACGATCTGATAACTACCGTTCGCCTCTCGCACCACCTTGGCATGGCGAGTCGATACGGAACGATGGTCAATGATGATATCGCATTCTTCTCCGCGACCAACGAGCATTTCTTTACCGGTCAGAGGAAAACTCTGGCCTGCAAAATTGCTTGACGTCACGACAAGCTTACCAGGGTTGGTAACGATAATTTCCGTTCCTTCTCCTCTCGGTGCTTTTGCGGGTGTTAAACTTGATGGAATCAGAGGTGCGGTCGCGGCTTCGGCAATATCTTTAACGGCATCTGATTGAAGGGAAAGGGCGTAGTCTCCGATCGAAAATATGTCGCCCAACTTAAATTTTACGCGACCATCAATGGCAATGCCATTGCAGTAGGTATGGTAACGAGACGCTTGGTCCTCTAAATAGACGATATCTTCTTCACGAATCAACTTCGCGTGATCGCGAGATACATTCCGTTCGTTTAAACGAATTGTATTTCCCTTGCGTCGACCAATAGAAATCTCATCACGGATGAGATCCACTATTGTTCTATTCCCTTCGTCATCCTCAATCACGAGTTTGAGCATGCTTAACCTCAGTAAAATCTTAGAACATTTGGTTCGTAGAATACCGAAAATAAGACAAGTTGAAAACCTTCGAAAGGATTAATCCCCGAAGGAGGGAAGATTTCAAAGAAGTTGGGCCACTCTTTTGGACACCCAAACAGCCATAACTCGAAAGGCCATGCCAACCTACAACCACACCTTAGTGTGCAATATTCTTTAATATTCTCCGTGATTTGTTCTCAATCTAAAAAGAGTGCCTCATTCAGACGAATTTTGAGATCTTTAAAGCGATCGGATTCTTACTTCTGAAACAATTCAAAACTTTCACTTGAAATTTCCCCTTTCGTGATTCTATTGAGCGAAAGGGAAAGCTAGATTTACCTTCTTTCACCAACCCAAGAAACGGAAGAGCTCATGGCAGATAACATAAAATTAGAAGTAAAAGGAATGACTTGCGGCGGATGCGAGTCTTCAGTCAAAAAAATCATTTCGCGACATTTCGATATCGATCTCGAAAAAGTATCGGCGTCCCACGAAAAAAATCATGTGGAAATTTTTGAAAGCGTCGCCAATCTTGACGCCGTTTTTGCCCTCCTTGACGACGCTGGATTCCCTGCACAAAAGATAGACTAAGCACAAAAGATAGATTAATTGGTCTCCCAATATTGACAGCCCACCGCCGAAAATCGACACTGGGCTCGTTCAAACAAAAAATACCTTCCATGGAGTAAAATATGGATTTAATGAAAATCGCAACAGAACTTTTTCTATCTCAAATCGGAAAGTCGGATATGGACCAAGGGATGGTCATGACCGCCCTTGGCGCACTCTTTGGCGGCGCTGACGGCAAACTCGACTTGGGCGATATAATCACCCAATTTCAAGGTGGCGGACTCATGTCGATGGCAGCCTCTTGGCTCGGCGATGGAGACAATGACAGCTTGGATGCCGGACAATTGGTATCTGTCTTGGGCGAAGAAAAAGTAGGTGCCTTTGCCTCCCAAATCGGTGTTGATTCAGAAACCGCCACAAGCGGATTGGCGGGTATGATCCCCGAACTCATCAACCAAGGAAGCTCCGGTGGGTCACTCATGGAAATGGCTGGCGGCGCACTCTTAAAAAATCTTTTTTAAACGCTTCTATTCTTCTCGCCACTTTCTAGAAAGTGAGACATCACGCTGATAGCGTTCGATATTTTCTTGGACGGTCTCCTCTGACCAATCAAGCATCTTTCCCATATGTTGGGCAACATCAACGACGCAGCCTAATCCTTGGTCGCCATCACGGTAAAATATTTGTGTACGCTGAATAAGAATATCGGTCACCGTTGCGGCGAATTCACGCTGTACTCCCCAATCAATTTGCGCATAAATCTCTGGACGGCCTACGATAAGCGGGCGACCTAACTCGGGATATTTATGAACAAATTGAGCGATTTTCAACGCCAACATACCGTAGGTATTGGCTAGGTTTCGAGCGACCTTGATCGTCATCGAATCGTTTCCCGCAGCAAGCCTTACTTCCTTTGCAACGCGCTCATGATCATCATCGGGGGGCCAGTTCACAGCGCCGGGTAGCGGGTGATGATCCGTCTTCGCATCTGTTAATTTGTCCGGTAAATTTCCCGACAATCTCAACAAACTCACGGCAGTATCGACCATTTCGGCCGACATTTTTCGAAAAGTGGTCAGTTTTCCGCCAGCGATGGAGATCATGCCATCTTCGCCCACTAATATTTTATGCTCTCGCGAAATTTCTGATTCCGACACGTCTTCGGGAGGAGCAATGAGGGGCCGTAAGCCAGCCCAAGTACAAATAACATCGCTTGGATCGATACGATGTTTTGGAAAATAATGTGCGGCGGCCTCAATTAAATACTCTACATCTTCGCGCGTCGCTCGAACGCTTGAGGGGTCTCCAGAAAAATCGGTATCGGTTGTGCCAATATAGGTTTGCTCTCCCCAAGGAATCGCAAAGAGCACCCGTTCATCGGTGGGGTGAACACAAACGACAGCATTATTGACCGGCAAGTTGCCATGATTAACCACAATATGAACCCCTTTTGTAGGACGTAAGGTGGGCAAGGATACCTCCCTGCTCATTGAGGATATTTTATCGGTCCATGGTCCGGAGGCGTTGATAATGGTATGCGCTTTTACTTCTTTTAAGTCGCCGGTAAACATATTTTTTACGACCACTCCTGTTATACGTCCGTCGTCGCTTTTCAGAAAAGAAACCGCCTTGGTCCACGTTGAGATAAGGGCACCGTGTTTTTGAGCGTCGATCGCATTCTCAAGGGTTAAACGCGCATCGTTGGTCGAACAATCGTAGTAAAGCTGTGCGCCTTTGAGGTTTTCAAGTCGCATCGAGGGTTCTTCTTTTTCGATGTCCGGTTTTTTTAATTTCCTGTGACGCTTGGGAGACCGGAAAAGGGAGAGACCGTCATAGAGCCACATTCCCGCACTCAATGTTGCAAGGTTGACACGTGAGGACTTGAAGACGGGAAAAATAAACCCGAGGGGATTGACCAGATGAGGGGCAATATCGAGAAGAATTTTACGTTCGCTAACAGATTCAAAAACCAGGCTAAATTCAAGATTTTCCAGGTAACGTAAACCGCCGTGAACGAGTTTTGACGATCGTGAACTTGTCCCATATGCCAGGTCTTTCATTTCGACAAGGGCGACCTTGAGGCCTCGTCGAGCCGCATCGCGCGCGATTCCACAACCGTTAATTCCGCCACCAATAATTAGAATATCAACGGGTTCTCCTAACGCTTTCCATTGTGATTCTCTTGATGCCATTTTTTCTCCTTCGATTCTTGGTCGCCCTTTGTATCTTATTTTAATGGGTAAGGGTATTTGAAAGAACGCGTGGTTGGGATTCTCGATCAATCTTCAAATTCGACTTCTCGTTTCTGGACACTCTTTATAAGTGTATGGTACCGTCCGAATCTAATAACTTGAATTTTTGGCACTATGACTGATCAAAACCGGAAAACATTACGTAGTTTCTACTGTCGCGACTATTTGTGGGAACTTTTTGACCAAATGACGCACGATTTAGGGTGCTCAATGGACTATCTTATCAATGAGTCGATGCGCTCTTACGCGAGAAGCCGGGACTATGCACCGAATGAAAATCCAAATCCTAACCAAGGATTTGGCGGCGCTCCTCAAAATTTTGGAAATAACGCGCCTTTTCGTCCGCAGTCATCTCCACATCAAGCGGCGCCTCAGCCGATGCCTACTCCTCCACCTGCCCAACCTAGCTTTGGAAATCCTTCAAATTTTGGTGCGCCGATGGAACAGCATCGAACCTTTGATCGCATTCCTCCGGTGGGACAACAGCAACAACCCGGTGTACAGTTTGGTTCTCCCCATCCTTCACCGATGCCACCACCACCACCGGCGCCTTCTTGGCAACCTCAACAGCAGCCGCAAAATGGCTTTGGACAAGCTCCTCCCCAACAGGCCTTTAATAGTCAGCCTCCACTGGGGACCCAGGCACCCATTTATTTGATCTTTAACAACAATCGTTATGTGATCGACAAAGATAAATTCATTATCGGTCGTGGATCCCAACAAACCGACCTCACGATTCGAGATGGAAATATTTCTCGCCAGCATTGTTGTGTCATCTACAGGAACGGCGCCTATTACATCAAAGATCTCGAATCCACCAACGGGGTTGAATTCCGGGGTAATCGAATCGAATCCAAGAAAATCGATGAAGGAGATGTCTTCTTCCTCTGCGATTACGAATTGAGATTTACGAACCACGCTTGAGTCCTTCTAGCGTTTATACCATCCCCTTAATTCGGCCGGGTTTATTTAGCTCATTTCCGATCAACCGGGTTTATCTTATCAAAGGAGAAAAAAATATTCTCATTGATACCGGGCACCTTTCCCAAAAGGCGCATTTAGAAAAAGCCCTTCATACGATTGGCATCAACACCGATGATATCTCTGAAATCTATTATACGAATCATAGCGCCGACACGCTTGGTAACGCCTCTGATTTTAAAAACGCACTCCACTTTTCCTGCCAACATACATTGACGGCAAGGGATAACCTCACCGCCCTTCTTACCCTCATTAAAGGGGACATAAGTGCAAGCATTTTTAGTAAACTCGAAGACTTTTTAAGCATCCCCGATCTGCCAGAGATTGAAACCATCTCCGACGCAGGGGCGCTAATGTTTAACGAACTCGAGATGGATGTCGTATGTTTGGGCGCGCGAGCTCTTTTTTTAAATGAAGAGATTTCTTTCGTAGGGGAGATTCCCATGGGAGCTCTCCCCCCTCTTCTTCCCGATCCGGACGCGTTGCAGCGTATCGTGAACCGCGCACAAAACCTTGCCGAGGGGAGCATCTATTCGAGCTTTCGCGCGCCTTTTCATGATGCATCGTGGTTCTTTAAACAGACCCAACGCTTTTTCCAAGCCTTCCAACAAAGCGCAACTCTGGATGTTTCGCTCTCCCGTTTTTGTGAAAATGATTTGGGTGGTAAACCTGACGACGACATGTTTTGGGCGCTATCTTTACTAAAGTTTGCCTCCTTCTACCTTCCTACTCAAGCCGAATCCCTTTGATAAGGGGTTGCGCCTTACCTTTCCTTTCAAGGTCACAATGAGCTGGAAAAAAGCACCACCTGAATCGTCGATCGCCAAGATGCGAGGATAAGTCTTCCCATCATCCAAGATAAGGCAGTCTGCCCGTTCGCAAAACTTATAGGTAAACTTGACCTCGGTACGCCCACGTCGGTAGCGATCCTGGATTTCTTTGTCGCTTAAAGCGCGTTTATAAATCGCGACCTCATCCATCGAAAAGTCTGAATCGTATATTTCTGAGGAAGGAAATCTGCCTATCGTAAATGGATTAGAACCATCAAAATTAAGAATGTTTTCGGAATAGTTATGAACGTTGCTTGCCGTGTTTCTCCCATCGACATAGTAGTCCAGTTTTGTCTCGCCATTTTTACGACTTTTTACAAAAACAAGATGGTGCCACTCATCATCGTCAAACTCAACTCCGCAACTTCCTATTCCACTCCCAAATTCAAACAACCCACCGCCAAACCCTTTGAAGCGTTAAAACGTATCAAAAACGAGCAACATGAGACATGCATATTGAAACGTTTATCAAAACCTTCACGAAATTGCGTGTCGTAGATAGGTTTAACCTAAGCAAAACAATAATTTAAGTTGGCAAGACAATTGCTAACTCTATAATGGTAGACTCGATGTCGAGTCCCCAAACCTGGAGAATATTATGTGTGTTAGAACGACTTGCCCTTCTTGTAAAAAACCAACTTATGCCGGATGCGGAATGCATATCGAACAAGTCCTTGGAGACGTACCCAAACCCAAACGCTGCAAATGCAGATCAAAAAGATAACTTAAGATACCACTTTCTTATTTTCCCATTTTGGCGAGGCAAAACGAAAGTGCAGAATGATGCTGATGACAGAAATCTCCATCAAGCTGGCAAACCAAACGCCTTGAACACCAAAATTGAGAACCACTCCCAACAAATAGGCCATCGGAACCAGTATCACCCACGCGCCTAAAATCGTCGTATACATCGTGAAGGTGGTATCTCCTATACCATTGAGCGAGCCAGATGCGGTCATCGCTAAAGCATCAAAAATCTGTATAAATCCAGCGATTAAAAGCAAGTCCGTACCGATACTGACAACTCGTAAATCAGCTTGAAAAATCTGGATCAAATACTGTGGAAAGATCCAGAATATAACGCCAAAACTAGCCATCACCACCACCGAGATCTTCAGCGCATTCTTATGAGAATTTCCTGCCGAACTCACATCGTTGGCTCCCACATATTGCCCCGCCAAAATACCGGCAGCTTCAGAAATCCCATACCCTCGGGAAGAGATTCGTATTCAACGATAGGAGCCATATCAAGATCTTGAGTCCCCATATCGCCCGCTCCTAAATCTTGACCCTTTAGATCCATCGAGGTCCCAAAGTCGAACACCGCAATTTTCGTTTTTTGGGCTGGCTCTTCGGCACAACCGATGACGAGAAAAAATACACTTAGAAATTTTAACATCCTGGTATTTGATGCAGGATTAGAGGCACCTAACTTGGTAAATTCAAATATTTTTACTGTCCGATTTCGAATATCAAAACCAAGAAATGTTTCATTGAATTTGCACAACAGATCGTTATATGAACCCTGCGAAATGAACACTTACTATGTTCATGACGCTCTACCAGCCCCGCGCAGAAACTCACGTACGACATTCAACCCCATGCGTTCACGCTGCAACAAAACTTTTCCTTGCGATCTTCGTGTAGATGAGATTAATAGCGCTATGCATTTCTCCCGAGTCAAAATAGCAGGTCTAGCCTACCTCGACGCCCCCACCATCGTCACCTCAGCGGATCTCGAAAGTGGGTTTATAGAAACCTTAACTCGCCTCGGATATCGACCTGGTTTTTTGGAAACCTTGACCGGTGTAAAAGCACGGCGCTTCCTTGATAGGAATAGCAAACCAAGCGATATCGCGACGCTGGCCGCCGAAAAAGTGCTCCAGCAATCCTCGATATCGCCGAGCGCCGTCGAGCTCATTATTAATACCTCGGTGAGTAAAGATTTCATCGAACCCTCCATCGCATCGGTCGTACATCGGAACCTTGGGCTTTCACCACGATGTATGAACTTTGATGTTTCAAACGCCTGTTTGGCTTTTCTCAACGCGATGGCCATCGCGGGTAATATGATTGAACGTGGTCAAATCGAGGTCGCGCTCATCGTCGACGGCGAAGATAGCCGCCTACCGGTAGAAAAAACAATCCAAAAATTGGCTGCATCGAGTGCTGATGGAAGTCTCCTGCGAGACA
>JALSKP010000594.1 GCA_026988815.1 Myxococcales bacterium
GTTTGAAAATGAGGTGGTTGTGTCTGATTAAAGGCAGGCTTGGCACACCAAAGCGGGATATTCCTACAAATCAATCCGTCTTTGATGGAGTTTTCGATCGTCTTTAATCAGACACAGGTGGTTGGGCACTTGTCCCGCCGTGTGCATACGTGGTAAGCAAGCCGTCTTGTCTGGAGGTAAAAATGTTTGATCTTTCACGTCGCCCGAGAAGGCTTAGAAAAAATAAAGCCATTCGAAATCTAGTTCGAGAAACCCATCTTAGGAAAGATGACCTTGTCATGCCTATTTTTGTGAATGCAAATTTAGAAGGTGAAAAATCGATTTCGGCGATGCCCGGAATTTCTCAATTTGGAATCAACGCAATCGATTCCGAAATTGAGTTGCTCTTGGAGCGTGGGATTAATCAAACCTTGATTTTTGGCTTGCCCGAAGAGAAAGATGCCGAGGGTTCCGATACATGGCACGAAGATGGTATTACCCAACGGGCGGTACGTCGCATTAAGGAAAAGTTCCCCGAAATGTACGTGATTACCGATGTCTGTTTTTGCGAGTACACCTCCCATGGTCACTGCGGTGTGGTCGACAGCGATGGTAAACTTCTCAACGATTTAACGCTTTCCAATTTACAAAAGCAGGTGGTCTCCCACGCGCAGGCTGGCGCCGATATGGTCGCGCCATCAGGAATGATCGATGGTATGATCCTCGCGATTCGAGACGCCTTGGACGATGCAAAATTCCAAGATGTGGCATTGATGAGTTACGCGGTAAAGTATAGCTCGGGTTTTTATGGTCCTTTCCGTGAGGCTGTTGATTCGGCTCCCCAATTTGGAGATCGCCAAACCTACCAAATGGATCCGGCCAACAAACGCGAAGCGCTCATTGAAGCGGGATTAGATTTCGCCGAGGGAGCGGACGTCTTAATGGTTAAGCCCGCACTTTCCTATCTTGATATTATCCAGGATTTAAAACGCGAATTTGACGCCCCCATTGCCTGCTACAATGTTTCAGGAGAATACGCGATGATTAAAGCAGCTGCCGAAAAAGGGTGGATTGACGAAAAGAAGGTGCGCCATGAAGCCTTGCTTTCAATGAAACGTGCGGGCGCCGATATCATCATCAGTTATTTTGCCCGAGACATCGCTTTAGAGCTGTAGGTAATACGTTGAGTTACGGTGTTTTTCTTGTCAATTTGGGATCGCCTGAAAGTACCAGCACTTCTGATGTGAGGGGCTATCTACGCGAATTTTTGTCCGATGATAGGGTTCTTGATTCTCCAAAAATTATCCAACAATTTGTGTTGAATTTTCTGATCCTGCCCAAACGTCCCGCCGAAAGTGCGCATGCATATAAATCTATTTGGACTGACGAGGGATCGCCTTTGGTTGTCTCCACTTTTCGTCAAGCCGAGTTGTTACGAGAAGTCGTAGACATTCCCGTTGTTGTAGGAATGCGATACGGTCAGCCATCGACGAGACAAGGCCTAGAAGACCTTCAAAAACAAGGCGTGAAAAAAATCCTGCTCATTCCTCTTTATCCCCACTATGCCATGTCTTCCTTTGAGACGGCTGTTGTTAAAGTTCAGCAAGAATTGGAAAAAATGGGTTCTCCGATGGAGCTCACCACCCAAGCGCCTTTTTATAAAGACGAGGACTATATTGAGGCTTTGGTCGATTATTCATTAACCCAACTTCCCGAGGATTACGACCTCCTGCTCTTTAGCTACCACAGCATTCCAGAACATCATTTGTATAAACCCGATCCTGTCGGGCATTGTCTGGCTAGTCAGGACTGCTGTTCAACGCCTTCGCCATGTCA
>JALSKP010000595.1 GCA_026988815.1 Myxococcales bacterium
TCCAACTGGAAGGAGAAGTATCTTGAGAGAATCAGTCATTTCGCATTTGAGCCGCTGAGTCCCGATGATGAGCGTGACGAGGCCTATGGATGGGTTCCCGTCGAACGGCCCCTCGAACGCGAATTCCCTCTCGCTCGGGTCATGTTTAACGAGTACATCACCCTCGGTTTGCGAAGAGACGCCTTTAGCATCTCGCCTGATCGACTCAAGGCTGAAATTGCCGCTGAAACGCGAGAATTTCTTGCGTCTCATAAATCAGAGAAACTCAATAAAACGCAAAAAGAAGAAATCGCAAGAAACACCAAGCTCGGGCTACGGCAACAAGCTCTACCCACGATGAAAGTCATCGACATGAGTTGGAATATCGATGAAAAACATATTCGCTTCTGGAACCAATCTCCAAAAATGTGCGAGTTATTTCAAGGGCTTTTTGAGGAGACTTTTCAGCTAAAACTAAAACCCGCCAATCCCTACATCAATGCCTTAAAAGCTGAACTCAATGCAGAAGAAGTCGAAGCTCTCAGTGAGGTTGAAACCAGCCATTTTGTAAACGGGACGGTTGGAGATTTTTCTTATCTTGGAGGACAATAAATGGATTTAGTCGACCTTATTGAACAACGTGCCTTTCTTGGTAGCGAATTTCTAATGTGGCTTTGGTTTAAGTCAGAATGTTTCGAATGCTTGTTGAAAATCGATGGCATTGGCGCCGTTGAAATCGAATTCGACGATCAAATGACCTTAGAGGCCTACATTGCGGAGACCCAAAGGAGCGAGCTCAAAGGTGGAGATCCCGCGAATGGAATCGAGGCTAAAACGGCGCTTCGGCAAGGAAAACGCCTTTCCAAAGCGAAGATCTCTGTGAACAAAGAAGGCCGAATTTGGATACTCACTTTAAAGGGAGATACCCTAGATTTCTCGGGTGTGAAGATCCCCGCCTTATTGACACACGAGTACGACGAACGTTTTTATGAGCGTATGTACTTGCTCGACGAGGTCGAGGAAATCATCTCCGCGCTCTACCTTGAGTTTCTAAAGATTCGTCTTTCCTCAGATTGGGAAAAGAAGATTCTTCCTGCCACGCAGTCGTGGATTCAATCCGATAAAACCATGACTCCGAGCCAATATCCTTTCGCCGAATGAGTATTCTCTCGGCAATTTTACTTGGCCTTATTCAAGGCGCGACCGAGTTTTTACCCGTAAGTTCGTCAGGTCATTTGGCCTTGGCTCAATATTTCCTTGGTGCACAAGAACCCAAACGTCTTTTTGATATCGTCCTTCATGTGGGTACTTTGGTGGCGATTGTTGCCTTCTACCGACGTGAAATTCTAAAGATCCTAAAGGATCTCAAAAAAGGTTTAACGGAAAGAAATTTTCAGAGTTGGGGCGTGCGCTTGAGCATGATCGTCGTCGTGGCCTCGGTTCCGACAGCTATCATCGGTCTGACCATCGAAAAATTCCTTCCCAAAAACATCACAACCTTAGCTTACCTTGTTTGCGGTTTTTTATTCCTTAACGGGTTTATTCTTCTTCTCAATAAGTTCGCGCCCGATAACGAAAACGATACTTCCAAAATCGAAACCTTTCCAATTTCGAAAGCTATTTTACTTGGTATCGCGCAGGGTTTTGCCGTTTTTCCAGGGATTTCACGCTCGGGCACCACAATCACCGCTGCCCTATTCTTCGGAATCAATAGGGCAGAAGCCGCGATGCTTTCCTTTCTCCTCTCCATTCCCGCAATTTTAGGAGCGCTGGTTCTTAAATTCGATCCTACCATGTTTACCAGCGGCGATGCGATCACCCCCTATCTAG
>JALSKP010000596.1 GCA_026988815.1 Myxococcales bacterium
CGGTCCGGTAGATATCGCCGATGATAAAGTCGTCATCATTCGCGCGCATATGAATCCCGACGGCTATGGTTGGAGAGCGATGAAGGGATCTGTAAAAGATGGATTTGTCGCAGGAGAGCTAGCCTGCGATTTCGCAAAAGATGTGGAAAGCCAAATGCCGCTTCCGACAGGATGCGCTTTTTAGACGATAGCGTTTGTTGGGTTTCGTTCATTTGTTTTGGGTTTCGTCATTCGTCGCTTCGCGCCTCATTTCCGTCAACCCAACCTACGGTTTTCCGTTAACCCAACCAGCGATTTATTCTTTAGGACTCGGGAAGATCTAGGGTCGCCGCTTTTACGACCGCGGTCTGGGGCGCTTTATTTTTCCATAAACGGGCTTCATCAAAATTACCTAAGCGAATATTGGCAACGAATAGGATCTCCCAAACACGGTCCATTTGTTTTTGAGGAATGGGCTCAGCTTCGGCGCGAAGAACATGACAAAGTCGCACCGCATCTTGGTACTCCTCGTGTTTAAAAGCGACCTCGATATCGATCATCATGCTCGTGAGATGAGGGCTCTTTTGTACGCGTCCTGTTCCACGAGGGATCAACTGACGGTTGTCTTTGATCGCGTTCAGATTATCCCAAACCATATAGGCGAGGAAGAGACCAAGGATCCAAAATTTGAAGTAAAAGGCGCCGATGATCATCGGGATGGAGACGCTAATAGAAATTTTTAGCATAAGGTCGCGTGCTTTGGAGGCCGTCATAAAACGCCTCAAAATGAGCAACATCGTCTGCCCACCATCGAGGGGATAGAAGGGCACCAGGAGGTTAAACAATCCCCAAATCAGGGAGATGTAAACGAAGGCGTCAATAAAGTAGAGAACGTGAGTATTATCGCTGATGCCAAAAGTACCGTTGAGCACAATCGCACCAATGCCGAGTAGCCCAACAAAAATTTGTAGAAGAGGACCCGAAAGAACGATGATCAGATCTTTATTGTCAGTATCGGCGGGATGATGGAAACACAAACCGCCAAGTCCGTGCAAAAGAATGGACGGCGAGAGTTTCCAAATTTTACTTGGAATGGCATGTCCCAATTCATGGATGAGAATAGAGATCGTCAAGGCGATGGCGAATCCGATGCCATCGATGATCGTATTCCCTTGGGCGATGATGAGTCCACAGATCACGAAGAACCATAGGGAGAAGTTGATTGGAATTTTAGCGATTGTAAAAACGCGAATCCCGGTGCCTTGTAATCCATCAAACATGACGCTTTCTCCGTATTTTTACACCAACCCACTTTGGGTCGCCGGGAACACCGGTTGCTTTCTTGCGTACACAAACCGAAGCATAGCGTACTGTAGAAAAACGTTCAAAAACCATGTCGAGCATTGCATTGGCCAGGGTTTCGATCAGCGAGACGGACTCGCCTTGACCGACTTTCAAGATGATATTTGCAAGTTTTCGATAGTCGACGGTTTCATCTATCTCGTCTTTGGACGTGTTCGAATTAGTATCGAGTTTTACTAATAAATCGACTGAGAACTTTCGACCTTCAGCGCGTTCATGTTCGTAAAGCCCGTGGGCCCCGATGAATTCCAGAGATTCGATGAAGACTTTCATTTATGAAGCTTCGCTTCGCATGTGGCAATGTTTGTATTTTTTACCGCTGCCGCAATGACAGGGATCGTTTCGACCGACTTTGGGAAGTTCACGTTTGAAGGTCGGCTCGGCTTCGTCTTCATCAATATGTTCTTGGTGATTGAGAAAGATTTGAGCAGGTACATTATGCGTAGGAGCAGGGGTGAGCGATTCAG
>JALSKP010000597.1 GCA_026988815.1 Myxococcales bacterium
TAAAAGGAAAAAAAGTTCTCGACGCCTGCGCTGGGATGGGCGGGAAATCGATCTACTTGCACGATCGAGGCGCAATAATCACGGCCCTTGAACCCCACGAAAAACGTCTTGAAAAACTAAAGACAACCCTTCCCGAAGTCGAATGTGTTGTCGCCACCTTAGATGCATTCTCAAAAACAAAACGCCAATTCGATGTCATACTTGTCGATGCACCGTGCTCAGCTCTGGGTGTGATTCGTCGACATCCAGAAACCAAATGGACACGAAAAGAATCCGATATTAATCGCCTTGAGAAAATTCAAAAAACCTTACTCGATAATGCCCTTCCCCTTCTCTGTGAGGGCGGCACTTTGGTTTACGCTGTCTGTACCTTCACACGTGAAGAAACCACCAAACAAATTGAAAAGTTTTTGGAAAGACACCCCGATTTTTTCTTGGAAGTACAAACGCAACTTTGGCCTCATCTCGACGATTGTGACGCGTTCTTTATGGCAAAACTTACTCAGAAAAAACGTTCTTCGGCTGCCTGATAACGATTTTTCTTCTTATCGGAATCGCTCTTTTGAGAAGCACAACATTTGATAATCTCAACCCTGTCTTTTCCTCAAAAATATAAATGGAACCTTTCTCAATAAATAGCCAAGGAATGCGTCAAGTTTTGAATTTTTACTTCCGCCAACCTCTCTATACAATTGCGCACGGTACCCTTGTACGAAATACTCTTCCCAAGGATTCCCGTCTTTTACACTTTTGAAATGTCCTCCTTGATTTCGACTAGAGGTATGTAGGCGTATCGAATCGATGTCTCCTTCACACTCAATTTTGTCTGAATGCGGTGACTTGATTTTCAAGTAATCCTTCTTTTCTAACCGATGCATGGCCTCAGATCCGGCCCAAGATTCAACAAGTAATGTGTTCGATAATCGGTTGTTTTCTATTGTTCCGTCTGCCCATGTCACCGTGACTCTAGAATATTCAGCTTTAGGAAGAAGAAAAGGGCGCTCAGGAATACATTTGGGGGTGTCTCCCAATGATGCGATGATGCCACTGTCCAGCAGAACAATATCTGTGCATTGACCGCTAAACTTCCACTTCCCAACGCCATACTTTTCATCAGCTCTGTCTTTCACATATTTTATCGAAAAATTATATTTCTGCATTAACCTTTTATCCGCATTTAAATCCCCTTGTATCTCTCCCATAAGTAATGACGAAATTTTATAATCAGCGTCGTCGAGCAATGGATCTCTTGAAGGACGCCACCCACCCTCTAAAAAAGTTTCAGGGTTAGATGTAAGCCCTGTTTTACCTTTATCGTTAATATCCCATACTCTTCTATTTTCTTGGAGCCCGCTTTGGGGCACGGATAATTGCCGAAATGTGTTGTCCAAAATGGCTAAATATCCATACTCCATACCTTGGTTATTCAACAATACTAATTTTCCTTCGAGGACTTTTTCTCTCATCCCTATTCCCATTTTTCGCTTATCTTTTTTGATCCGAAACGATTTTTGTATACGGAAAAAAATAATATTTCGCGAGTCATCTTATGATGAATGGGACGATTATTCAAAGATTTTGGCGCCCTTGATAGCATTCCTTATTCGATGATAAGCCAGGCGATGTGACAATACTTATTCAGGAAAAAAAGGAACTTAACGCCGACCTTCCACACACTGGTCCATCGTTTGATAGCAAAGCGAATTCTCACTCGCGCAGGTCTTAAAAGCCTCTTCTTGGCCCTCTTTCCATTCTCCCGAATGCATCCAGCAATACTCTAAACATCCCTTCTCCCCTGTACAC
>JALSKP010000598.1 GCA_026988815.1 Myxococcales bacterium
TAAAAGAGGCAGCTCAACCAGATTTCAAAGCCTATCAAACCCAAGTTGTAGAAAACGCGAAAGCCATGGCTGAGCGTTTTCTTGAACTCGGATATCGTCTTGTTACAGGCGGAACGGATAACCATTTACTTCTCGTCGATTTAACGGAAAAGAATGTTGAAGGAAAAGTAGCAGCGATTGCGATGGAAAAAGCGAACATTGTTTCGAATGCGAACTCGGTTCCTTATGACAAGCGTGGTCCGTTTAATCCATCCGGTATTCGCATCGGCACACCCGCAATCACGACGCGCGGGATGGGCGTATCTGAGATGAAGCAGATCGTGGACTGGATCGACGCGTGTATCAATGCTAGGGAAGACGACGAAAAGTTGGCTAACATTAAGAACGAAGTTGTCCAGATGTGCCGTTCTTTTCCAACCCCTTGGTAATCTAAAATGATCAATCTCATTATTTCTATCGTCGCCGGAGTCGCAGTGCTCCTTGGTTTAGGCTTCGCCTTTGGAGGGGGAGATTTCAAAGTCATGTACGGCATCCTTCCCTGTATTGCGACCTTCGCGGGCGTCTACTTTTTCCTCGCCAAAAAGACCTTCAATCAAGTTCAAGCTGTGATGATGACTGCTCAAGCGCAACTTCAGGGTGGAAGCGGGAATCAAAAACAACAGAAAAAACTGGTTTCCAATGCCGTGGAAACAATGAAAACCGCCTATCCTCTGGCGAAAAAACAATTCTTTATCAAGCCTCAAATCGACGGACAGATCGGAAGTTTGCTCTTCATGTCAAAACGTTTCAACGAAGCCGAGCCTTACCTTCAAAAAGCGTTCAAACGCAACTGGACCCCGCATGCAATGCTTGCTGTTCTTTATTACAAAAAGGACAAGATCGATCTCATGAAGAGCACTTTTGAAACGGCCCTTTCATCCACAAAAAAAGAAGCCTTGCTCTGGAACCTCTACGCCTTTTGCCTTTGGAAAAAGAAAAGACCAGACGAGGCGATCGAAGTATTAAATCGCGCGGTCGAACATTTAGATAATGACGAAAAAACCCAGAACAATCTAAAAGCGCTCAAGAATAAAAAGAAAATGAAAATGCGAGGCTGGAAAATGTTGTGGTACCAATTCCATTTAGACACGCCTCCTCAAGCCAAACAACGTATGCAGTTCAGGAATCGATAATGACAACAGCTTTAGAAAACACACAAAAAAATATCGGCCGAAATGACAAATGCCCCTGTGGTAGCGGAAAGAAGTACAAAAAATGTTGTATGAAAATACACAAGCTTCAGCAGGAAGCGAAAAAGACCTCACGTTCGGCAAATGATCTCATCGACAAAGAAACCTCGGCATGGAGTTTTTATAAACTTCTGCGGGACGCTTCGGCTCAGAACCTTTTGAACTTTCTCTACGACTTAACCGCCGAAGAGGGACCCTTCAGAAAGAAACATCCTAACGCAGAATCCTTTTTTAAGACGATCTCCGACGGTGAGTTACGTGCTTTTGGAAGCGAGGGTTTTCAACTCATGCGTATTCGACATGATGGCGACCAAACCCTTTTAGTGTTAGCCCGCGGGCTGGATAGTAAACAAGCCTCCCATGTTGCCTTTGAAGTCTTCACGCTTAAAGATTGCGGTACCGGTCTAAGAATTTGGGATCTTGAAACCCTTGAGAAGACAAAAAATGGACTTGCAGCAAATCCTTCTTTTGAGGATCTAGGAATCGCATGGTCGTGGGCGAAATAACTTCCCTCCTTTTTTTGAGGGACCTTTTGTCTCAACATCGACATTTTTCTAAGCACCTATTTTTTG
>JALSKP010000599.1 GCA_026988815.1 Myxococcales bacterium
TGTATGGAATGTGGGGACGCGATTCCTCGCCGAAGATTGGAGGTTAACCCGACCGCAATCCGATGCGTCGATTGCCAAGAGGATCATGAAAAATACGAGAGTCCTCCAAAGAAAAAACGAACCCTATTGAATTAGTTACAAACCTCGACTGAAAAACTTCCGGAAATGCTTCCATTTGGACCGGATGCATCAATGCTCCCGCTGATCGAAAAGTCGTCCACAGAATCAATAGTAACCAGCCCGCTTGTAGCCGCCGAACCATCAGCGACATCGTTTTCGACAATATTAAAGAACACGCGACCATTGGCCGAAAAACTTTGTCCGCTACTTTGATCACTGATGTCGGAAATATCGATCAATAAATAACTGGAAGGTGTGTCCGATTGTGAGCCGCACGAAAACTCGGTCGCATCTGTAATGGTAATTGTAAAACTTGAGCCAAGGCGATCGGCCGATCCGCTCAATTGATTGAAGCTTTTGCCGTACACGCTACCTGAAACATTTCCTCCACTCCCACCCAGACCTGCCAAATCACCACAGGCAAAAAACGCGATGTAGCATAGCGCGAAAAAGAAAATTTTTATAAAAAAACGGTGCTTCACAATCGTGCCTTAACTTAAATTCTTCGCAACTCTAGACGTCCGCCTAGATTCCATCAATAGGGTAGAGTCTGTCCTCTTCCTACGCCCGCCGCCCTATACCTACGGCCAGCCTTAATTTTTTCATCGTTTCGAGAACAATAGGACGCACGCGTTGGGCCCCCATAGCCAGCGCTTCTTCGATTTCGGCGGGGTCGTCGATGAGCGCACTATATTTTTCTCGGTAGGGAGAAAAATAGGCATCCATTTTTTCGAATAGTGCTATTTTCGCGTGGCCATACCCATAATTACCGCCGCGATAATTGGCCTCCATTTGCCTACATTCTTCTGCGCTCGAGAAGAGTTTATAGAGCGCAAATACATTACAAGATTCTGGATCTTTGGGTTCTTCCAAACTTTTCACATCGGTGACGATCGACATGATCTGCTTCTTTAGTTTTTTAGAAGAGGTCAAAGGTTCGATCGTATTTTTGTAAGATTTGGACATCTTTCGACCGTCCCTTCCTGGAACGACCGCCACGTTTTCTTTAACAATCGCCTCGGGAAGTTTGAGTAAGTCCCCATAAATTGCGTTAAATCGAGATGCCATATCACGGGTCATTTCAAGATGCTGAAGTTGGTCAGCTCCAACGGGAACAACATCAGAATTGTAAATCAAAATGTCGGCGGCCATTAACACGGGGTACATAAAGGTCGCATGATTTAGCGCGTTGGCTTTCCCTAAATCCTTGGCCGCCTTATAAGTGTGGGCCCTTTCCAAACTTCCAATATTGTAAACCGAGCTTAGCAACCAGGCGAGTTCGGTGACCTCTGGAACCGCTGATTGTCGAAAAAGGGCGGCTTTGTTTGGGTCCAAACCGAAGGCTAAGAAATAAGCGGCAACAGATAAGGTGGAATCAAAAATCTCACCTCCATCTTTTTCAGTCGTGAGCGCGTGATAATCGGCGATGAAATAAAAAGCCTCGTGGTCGATTTGTAAATCAATAGCTGGGCGGATCATACCGAGATAATTTCCTACATGAGGCGTCCCCGTACTTTTAATTCCAGACAAACTACGTTTCATTATTTTTCCTTCGCAAAGCTAGAGGGAAACTAAACTTTGATACTCCATGAAGGCAAGTAGGAATTTCACTTGGATCACCTACCAAGAGGCGTAGAGGATATCTAAAGAGGGCTGGCCACATTTGGCTGAGGCGATTTT
>JALSKP010000600.1 GCA_026988815.1 Myxococcales bacterium
AAGTGGATGACGTCAAATCGCTTTGCGAAAAGAACAATATTCATGTCTTCGGTATCCACGCCCACATTGGTTCTGGCATTCTTAAAACCGGGTGGTGGGCAAAAACAGGCATGGTTTTAGCCAAAGTCGCTGACCGTTTTCCCGACGTTAAAGTTCTCAATTTGGGCGGAGGACTCGGTGTCGTTGAAAAAGCCTGGCAACACCCTTTGAACGCATCTGACCTTGCCAAAGAACTTAAAGAACTTAAGCAAGTTTTCCAAAAATATGATCTTTGGATGGAACCCGGACGATATTTTGTAGCCGAATCGGGGGTACTTTTGGCAAAGGTTACGCAGATAAAACGAAAGGGAAATTTCAAATATGTCGGTTTAGAAACGGGAATGAATTCACTTATTCGTCCAGCCCTTTACGGCGCCTATCATCGGATTGTGAACTTAAGCCGCTTCACAGAACCCGTCGTTGAGATCGTCGATATTGTGGGTCCGATTTGTGAGTCCGGTGACGTTCTTGGGCATAAACGCAGAGTACCCCGATCGAGCGAAGGCGATGTCTTTCTCATTAGCACCGCGGGGGCGTATGGTAGAACGATGTCCTCGTTTTACAACCGCCGCGAACCGGCCAAGGAAATCTGTTTGCGTGGAGAAGAAAATGTTTGAAGTAAATAATAGGAAAAATGTTGACCAAAGGGGGACTGCAAATCCCTTGCCTTTGTCCTACTTTATTTCTCATCCACGGGAGTGTGTTCATCTTTTTCGCCAGGGCGATCAAATTGTCTCCTTCCCCGATGGACTCTCCAATGACCAAGTCGGCGATTGGGTTGGGACCCTTCCTGGGATATCGCCGGAATGGATTTGTGGTCGCTCTTTTGTCGAGTCCCACAACCTTCGCTATCCCTATGTTGTCGGTGCGATGGCCAATGCCATTACGAGCACGCAAATGGTTATTGCTTGCGCCAATGATGGAATTTTATGTTTTTTCGGCTCGGCAGGATTGGACGAAAAAACAATTGCTACCTCCATTGCAAAGATTGGACACCATGTTTCCGAGAGCGCTTCCTGGGGGGCCAATCTTATCCACGCGCCTCATGAGCCTGCGTTGGAGTTCGCCACGGCGAAACTTTTTGTTGACCAGGGGGTTCGCTTTGTTTCTGCGTCCGCGTATTTAAAACTCAGCGAAGCCGTTGTGTTCGCCGCTTTTTCGGGCATTCGTCAGGATGCTCAGGGAGGGATCGTGAGAGCACGATCGGTTTTCGCAAAAATTTCTCGGCCCGAAACCGCAGCCGCTTTTATGCAAGCGCCCAGCGCAAAACTATTAACTCGCCTGATGGATGCAGGGCACCTCAATGAAGAGGAATGTCGGCTCGCTGCGCGATGCAGTGTGGCGACCGATATCATCGTTGAAAGCGATTCTGGAGGGCACACGGACAATCAAGCATTGGGTGCACTTTTTCCTCGTATTTCTGAATTAAGAGAGCAGCTCAAGGCGGACGTACGTTTGGGAGCCGCTGGGGGATTGGGTTCCCCGCGCTCACTGGCGGCCGCGATTGCCTTGGGGGCAGATTTTCTCCTCACCGGAACAGTAAACCAAACTACTATTGAGTCGGGTTTGAGTTCGTACGGAAAAACACTTTTGGCCAAGGCCGATATCGGAGATGTGATGATGGCGCCAGCTGCGGATATGTTTGAAATGGGCGTGAAGCTGCAAGTTCTCAAAAGGGGAACCATGTTTGGTGTGCGTGCCCAACGGCTTTGGGAAGCCTATCAAAACTACCGTGACTTCGAGGCGATGCCGGACGAGGT
>JALSKP010000601.1 GCA_026988815.1 Myxococcales bacterium
AGGGCGGAGTTGGAAAGAGCATCGTTGCTGCGGCGCTTGCACGTTCGATGAAGAACAAGAAGGTCTTACTTGTTGAAACGGACACTTATTCTATTTTCGACGGCGAATCGAATAGCTCCGAGACCTTGGAAATAAAAGATCGTGGCGATATATCAACGACAAACTTGAGTCCTCAAGCCTGCTTGAGTGCAACCTTAGAAAAATATCTACCAAGCCGACGTATCGTTCGAGCGATTACGGGGAACCGGGTAACGCGATCCTTTTTTGATTCGGCGCCGAGCGTAAATGAGTTTGTTCTTTTGGATCAAATTTATGAGTTTTCAAAATCGAAAGATTGGGATCACATCGTCGTCGATCTACCTGCCACCGGTCACGCCCTCACGTTTTTGGCCGTACCTAAAACGCTCTCAAAAATGATGCGAGGAGTGGGACCTATCGGAAAAACCGCATTTGCGTTGGACGCATCGATAATGGATGAAAAGTTGACTTCGATTCTTGCGGTGAGTTTGCCCGAAGAAATGCCGGTTAATGAAACGATCGAGCTCCATTTTTCGCTTCAAGAAAAGCTAGGAAGAGGGCTTGATCGCATTATTTTGAACATGGTAAACCAATCGCCGGTCGAAGAAAAAGATCTCGATTTATTAAGGGAGTTTACTTTTAAGGACGATGAGGTCTCCGATTTCCGTGCCTTTATTTCGGCGAACCAAATCGCCGCAGATTGGGCGAGTAGGGATGCCGAATATGTTTTAAAACTTCAAAAGAGTCTGGATCTACCCCTTGTCGAGATTCCGATGTTTTACACATCTCAAGACCTCGTTCTTTGCGAAAAGATTGCGAGTCTATTGTAAGCTGGTTTACCTCATTCTGAGTGATGTTCTAGATGAAAATACTTGTGATCAATGGTCACCCCGATGCTTTATCTTATTGCAAAGCATTGACTGATGCCTACTGTCAGGGGGTGGAAAAGAGCAACGCGGAATTAAAACCTATTGATCTCAGAGATCTAAAATTTCAGATAAACCTTGAATTCGGCTATAGGTAACGGAACGAGTTGGAGCCTGATTTGTTGGCAGCACAAGAGGCCATTCTCTGGTCCGATCACATCGTTTGGATCTATCCAGTCTGGTGGGGTTCGCTTCCTGCATTAATGAAAGGATTTATTGACCCTGTGTTTTTGCCCGGCTTTGCGTTTCAAAAAAGAGAGAATTCGGTGTGGTGGGATAAGAAGCTTGTTGGAAAGTCGGCAAGGCTGATTAGTACGCTCGACCAACCCGGCTGGTACTACCGTTGGGTCTTCAATCGATCGAGTCACAATGCGATGAAAAAATTGACCATGAACTTTGTTGGCATTAAAAAAGTAAAATCTACTACTATTGCACCGATTCGTTTTTCGACGGATACCTTCAGGAAAAACTGGCTTGAGAAGGTGGCACTATTGGGAATCAAGGAAGGAAAGTAAGTTTTTTCAAGGTCTGAACCGAATTCATCAAAGTCCAAGCATAAGGCCACCTACCTACACAGAGCATTCAAAAGAAAAACAAGGGTAAAAAAAGTTAAGAAGGTACGCAACCTTTCTTCATACCTGCCGAAAAGGGGATATCGGAGGTTTTATGCATCATTATTTAGTTAAAATACCCTTCTCGTTAGTGCTCCATACAACGATGGTTGTTCTGTTGGGATCCGCGCTTTCCCTTTTCTTTATCCCATTGTCAACCTTGAGTCTCATTTTCGAATACGCAAAAGACCATTCCGCGCACGATTGGACTGGACCCTTATTCCTTCTTTTTCTCTTTTCCACG
>JALSKP010000602.1 GCA_026988815.1 Myxococcales bacterium
CTTGGTTGCCCTGGCTTTGATTCTCCAAAACACCCTCTTTCGGAAATTCTCATGAGGCACGTAGATGCGATTTGAACACCCCGAAAACCTATGGTTTCTCCTGGTTATCATTCCTGTACTTTTTTCCGTCCTTGGATTTTGGATGTGGAGAAAAAGTATCAAGGTTAAGTATTTCGATTCTCGTTTATCGCCTTTTCTTACCCAATCCAATTCCTCTCGACTCAAGGTCGCACGCCAGGTACTCGTAATACTGTCTATTGTCTTTATGGTGATAGCTAGCGCGCAACCTCAATGGGGAGAAACCAACCGTCCCGTCAAAAGAACGGGGATTGACATCGTTTTTGCGATCGATTTATCTCTCAGTATGTTGGCTCAAGATACGGCGCCTAACCGATTACGAGCGGCAAAAACAGAAATTGAAAGCACCTTAAAAGCCCTCAACGGTGACCGTGTTGGATTGGTGGTATTTACCTCCGTAAGTTTTCAACAATCTCCCCTGACTGCCGACTACGGTGCAATACGTTTTTACCTTTCAAAGCTCAAACCACACCTTATGCCTCGAGGGGGAACCTCGGTCGGTCAGGCAATCCTGGATAGCGTCGAACTCCTCACTAATAAAAAACTAGGCAGTGGTAAAGAAGGCGATGAATCGGCGAAGAATCAAATCATCGTGTTGATTACAGACGGAGAGGATCATGAGAGCGACCCTCAAATGGCAGCAAAGATCGCCGCTGAAAAAGGTATTAAGATTTTTACAGTGGGTATTGGAAGCGTAGATGGAGAAAAGATTCCTATCGTTCGTAAAAATGGAAGAATAGCGGGTTATAAAAAAGATGCTCAAGGCAAGCTGATTTTATCAAAACTGGATGAGGAATCGCTAAAGCAAATCGCCAAAAATACGAAAGGGAATTATGTTCATTACACGGGTCCAAACTCGGTCGCCAACGCGGTTGTTGCGTATGTGGACACGCTCGAAAAAAGCGAGATCGAATCTCTTCTTAAAGCCAGATATAAGGAACGCTTTTATTTTTTTCTTATCCCCGCATTTCTCTTCTTACTCATGTCCATAACCTTAGGTGATCGGAAGAAGGAAAAGAGTCTTAAAAAAGGAGCCTTACTTCTTCTACTTGGTTTTCTCGCAATGGGCTGTGACCGGCCTTTTGAAAGCTCACTAGGGAGCATCAAACGTGGAAACGCAAAAGTTGCCCAGAAGAATTACAAAGCCGCGTTGGCGAACTACAAAGCTGCCGAAAAAGAAATCCCTTCTCGCCCCGAACTGCATTTCAACCTTGGTCGCGCGTATTTGGGATTACAAAGTTTTGACGATGCTCGGCGCGAATATGCACGTGCCTTAGAAACCAAAGACGTGTTTTTGGAGTTCTCGGCATTGAACAACTTGGGACTTATTTTGTCCGCTCAGGAAAAGTGGAAAAGCGCCCATGAAACCTTTAGCGAAGCGCTGGATGTGGCCGCAAAAAACCCTCTCGTCGTCGATCAAAAATACATCGAAGAAACCCGTTGGAATCTCGAACTTGCGTTTCGAAAACTTTTCCCACCTTGTGTGGTTTTAGAAGACGAGCACGAAGAAGACGATACCCCTGAGAGCGCAACGCCGGTCGGCTCAAACGCGAATGCCTCTCCCAATCCGATGGACGGTCCAGCACCAGATGCGGAAAAAAAGGAAGAGCCCAACTATACGCTTTGCGGAGGAGACCAAGATTGGTTTTCCATACCAGCAATCCCAGGAACGACGGTTTCAATTACGGCGACCTTTAAAGATCTCCGGGAAACGCC
>JALSKP010000603.1 GCA_026988815.1 Myxococcales bacterium
CTTTAAGGTTTCAGTTTCAAATCCAGGTCGAGTAAAACATAGCTTTCCTTTTGCCGTCATTCCACGAAAATTTCGATTGAGCAAGGCAATGTTCGGTGTATTAGGAAGCCTCTTCCGATGACGCAACACACGGCCTGCGAGTTGAATAATAGATCGCATTGAACTGGGCTCAACGATAGCCCAGTCGTAATCATGGTCCCGTCCTACCTCGGCGACAGGAGAGGAAAGTACCACGAAGATATGATGTTTTTCCGAAGAATTTTCGATACGATTTTTTATCTCTGGGTGTTCCCATATTGCTTTGATTTTTTTTCGTTTGAGGATTCTGTCCAGTTTGTTTTCTAGATGGGAACGGATCGCAAGGGGAAAACGACTATGATAAACGATATAATGAATGTGTGTATCAGCCGGTGAATCGGACCTCAACAATACCTTTGCACAAGCGACCAAGGGGTTAATATTGGCAAAGCGAACCAAACCAATTGATATCGTTTTCCCATCTTTGGACTGGTTATGATCCGCATGAAGGCTAGCGATGTTTTGATGAATTGTCTTGGCGAACGCGACCAGCGGGGGCGTTTCAAATTCGTATTTTTGTAGACCGACAATCTTGCCTTTCTTTTGTGCTGCTAAGGTTTTCAAAAATTTAGTACGTTGCTTTACGAATTTTTCGTGTTTCTCACGAAAGGTTTTGATTCCTGAATGAAGCGAAGATATTGATTTATTTTCATCAAACCACGCGCAAGTGATTTCACCATTCCATCCTTCGATATTTGCTTTTACATATTCTCTCCATCCACTTTGGTAAGCTTGAAATGCGGCATAGGCCAACGCTGGTGGCATCGTCGCTGTGGATAGAAGGACTCGACTCCCCAAAAGGCCAGCCCAATGAATGAGGCGACAAAGCGCTGGTAGATCGCTTAACCCAAAATCATCAGGTTCATCGAGGACTAGATCTGCCGATAAAAGTCGAAGCATTGCGGGGATTTGTTTTCCGCCACGGGTTCCTTCGGTTGCACTGATCAAATGGTCTATTGTACTCACCAAGACCGGAGCTTGAATAAGCCTTTCCAATTTTTCATCATGTTTGGTCCATCCGTACAAACTATGAATCTTTGTTTCGGTCGTACTATAATCGATAAATAGTTCTGGATTAGAAAAACTTTCTTCAGACTCGCTTCCTGTTATTATTTTTTCTTTTTCTAACTCTAAGTTTTTATTTTGAACATTTTCAAATAACTGCTTTACTGCACTACCTCCAACAACAATTGCTAAATCTTCAACTGATAGTCCAAGCTCTTTTCTAAACTCTCGCCCAGTTTGTAATGTTAATGACCGTAATCCGAGTGCGACTGAGAAACGAATGCGTCCGTTCCCTTCCCCTAAGGCATACATAATTTTAGCGTTTGCTAGAGTCTTTCCCCTGCCGGTCGAGGCCATATTGATTCCAAAAAATCCATTTTGAGTAGATTCTTTACTAAGTCGCTTTCCGACCTTTCGCGCGTCATCTTGCCATCCGAAATTTGCTTTATATTTTTTCGGTACTTTTCCTGTAAAGCGTGGATTCTTCTTTTCCAAAGATCGAAGAGATGCATTAAACGCAGGTAGTTTTGAAGCGATATCGTAAGCATTTTTAGTAACTCCGATCAGGTGCTCATCTAATCGTTGTTTGTAGTATCGTTTACCATCTTCGATGCTTGTATAGGTATTTGCATAAAGAAGATAATTTTCACTACGCCATTCTTCGGTGACGTTTTTACGAGAAGAATAAAAATGATCGGCCATAATGAG
>JALSKP010000604.1 GCA_026988815.1 Myxococcales bacterium
CCAGAACTTAGCAAATTGAGCGTATTGGAAGTTGATTTGGTTCGAGACTTTTGCTTTGCACCGCCCGGTATTTCGTCCGCGGAAGCGATACGTTCACTCGTCGCGCGTGTCCGGGCAGAACTTGATATTTACGCACCCAATGCGGCTATTATTTTGAGGCTTCCCCGAGATGTAAGTTCTGGAGAAATTGAGCGCCAACTGGGCGACCTTTCTCGTTTGAAAAGTGCGGGCGTGAAAGGTTGGATTTTAGGTCGCGTTGTCTCGGCACGCAACGACCCGCTCAACGACGAATTTAGTTTGCATCGCACCCTAAAAGATCTTTTGGATGAAAGTGATGGGTTGTGGTTCGATGTCTTTCAATTCGATCGTCACGCTGGAGGCGTTAACCTTCCTGCTTCTTTTGAGCGACTCATAAGCGATACCGCCTCTGCCTACGGGCGCGGCGCGAGTGGCGCGAGCTTGTTTAATTTTCAATACTACGCGCAACATTTCTCAAGATCCGGAGGGTTGGAACGCGTCACGCCGCCCTATGATTGGAGTGAGTGTATGAGAAGAAGAGAATGCGTTGGGGCGACGGGAAGACATTACGCAGGCAGAATTCGCCGAAACACCAGCTGGGTCGTGGATTACTCGCCGCCCGACCCCGGAGGAGAAATGACTTTTCTTAGCGTCCATGCAAAAGCCAATCTTCGCGAAATAGAATTGTCAGCGTTTCGTGAGGCATCCATTTCTTTCACAAATATCGCCGATGGGTCTCAAGGTATGCTCGGACAAAACGCAATCCCCAATCCTTTTAGGGACCGCCTAGGCGTCGCCGGAGGCATCCACGGACCGATGTTATTTAACGATCCAAACTCACGTTCGGTAATTATTTCAGAACCTGCAAAAGGTTTAAATCGATTCGTCTTTCAATGTGGAGACGCCTGTTCACTGATCGGGAACATCGAACTATTTTCGACAACGAAGCGTTATGCTTTTTAGATGTGCTTGTGCAACAATTCGGTTCGCGTCTTTAGAAGACGAAGCACTCTATAGTACTGAAGTTTACCAAAACATTCGCTTCAACAACCGACCCAGAGCTTACATTTAGCGATCGCAAGATCGTAGGCCATCTTGGTGAGGTCGACGACTCTGGTCGTATACAGGTTTACTTATTTCGATTCGCCATGATTAAACCCCATCTTTAAACCCAGTGCATCAAAATCATTCCTTAAGAATCGCTAACCCTTTTTCTAATCTGATTTCCAACCCTCAAATACCGCCCAGGTCCACATTGAGATTCCGTAGTCATCCAGGTATGCACATCTTTCTTCACCAATCAAACTTAATCGCAATCCGACGTAGCGAGATCAGACGCGCGGGAAATACCAAGCGAGTTTTACGAATAAAATAAATTTGAACAAACTCGGAAAGGTTCGATTAAGTAAATATCGTTACTAAGGATCTAAACCGATATTCTTAGAGACGATTGGCCAAAGCTTATCCTCAGAAATATCACGCGACAATTGGGCCATCATCATTTGCATTTCAGCGGGAACTTTTCTCAAACGGTGGTACAGGAAAAGAGTTGGAAAGGTCCAAAAACATGCGTTGAGTCCATACTGCCACGCTCCTTGGCTATCGCCTTCCTTAATCAAGGGAGCGATTTTCTCAAAATGCCTTCGCCCGTCGTAATTTTCTTTCATTTCAGCCAGCGTTAAAATTTCTTCAGGAATCTCCGCTCCTTCTTCAGCATAGCGAACGTACTTTTCTGCGCTCAGGTATTGCGCGCCTCCTTGGTTGGCCTCCCATCCGAAGAGGTGGTCGATGGGTACGCCCCGCCTGTTAGGCCAACCTCCATCATGTGAGGCGGGTATCCTGACGTCAGCTTTTATCAGACTAAAGGCTTCTTCCTTTGAAGGAGGATTGCCATTTCTTTGGCCTTAGCGATCAATCCATCAAGAGGCCCACTTGATAATCCTTCACCACGAAACTCACCCTTGGTAAACACGCTTACTATAAAACCAATATGACGGCGTTTTGCGTCGCTGGGACGGACGAGACCAGCGGTTCCAATGAGCTCCTCATTTTCGAAAACGCCAAGAAGAAAACATCTGAAGTCGAATCATTTTTTTCTAATTAGGCAAGATGTTCTTCCTGGGTAATCTTTAAAAATTCTTCTTCGGTCCTTAAAAACACCCAAGGCGAATCACACAACATTTCCAGTCGAAGTGCCAATACTTCTTGCACATCGCTGGCTTTGATCTCACGAACAATTCTTTTGTTATCCATTGGCCTCCTGCATTCGCGAAGTGCATTCCTCGCGCTGTGTTTTCATTACGAATTGACCAAAGACCTGACAAGCTTTGTCTGTTTAAAAAATCGGACAATTCGAAAAGGCATGAATTCCGTTGAATGAGACGAACGCACGGCGACCTATGAACTCGATTTTTCAACCGGGCATCGAGACACCTACGACCTCAAACTCATCCCCTCAGGAACCCGGCAATTTGCCAGAGATTTTTTTAGAAGCTCACTTTTTAGTGGGGAGATAAGGTCATAGTTTTCGCCGCACATTTTATTTCAAAGCGAAGTGGTAACGGTCCAAGGAGAGAAGCCGAAGCCAGCGGGGGTCGCGAACTCATGTTAAACGCGGTCGCGGAAAACCCTCAGAATTTGGTTATTTTGGGAGGCGATCTCAACGATGTCACCAACTCCCTACCCGTGCAAACCTTCATCGAAGACGGTGTATTCAAAGACGTCGGTGATGAGAACACGTGGACCTATGAATTCAGTGGATTTAAGCTACAACTTGACCATCTTATTTATGCAAATTTTAAAAATATAGAGTTGGTAGAAGGCCAGGCTTATAACCGGCGCGAAGATTTCGAACTGAGTGATCACGCGTCTTTGCTTGGTGTATTTCGAGTGTACTAGAGGTCGGCTACCAGACTTGGTTGCCTTTGGATAAAACACGAGCTTTAGCTAAAAGCGTGTCGTGAATCTTTTCCAAGTCGGCAAGCCAGCGTGATTCCATTTCACTATTATTTTGATGTGCTCTCGTACTGAGCTGCACTTCCAGGCCGTCGCCATATGCGTTGGTTTTGTAAACCAAACTACCATTTTTCGTTTGAACACTTAGCGTATTTGCCTTTTCATCGATTCCGGCAGTATACCCTTCTTGAAGTGCAACTTCTTTCATATGAAAAAAGAAACTCTCCGATTTCGAGGATGGAATGCCGAGGTCAAAACGGCTGTGCGCTCCACACCCAAGTACGAATACAACCATGCTTAAGCAAAGAAGATACAGAAAAGATCTTAGGTTCATTTGAATCACCAGGCCTGGTTTTTCTTCGCCATTACCTTGGCCGCTGCTAAAAGCTCCTCATGGATATCTTCCAAGCTAAGCAACCATTTGGCTTCCACACTATCGTCATCATGAGAGTTGGTATGGAGTGAAACCGCCAGGCCATCTCCGCTCATATTTGTTTTGTAAACCAACTGACCTTCGGGAACATAAATGTGCAGATCACCTTTTTCGGACATCGATGTTCGATACCCTGCGTTAAGTGCGGCTTCTTTCATGTGAAAGAAAAAACTCTCTGATTTGCTAACTGGAATACCAAGATCATGAGAGGCATGCGCGCCGCAACCCATCGAAAAACTAAGAATGAGACTCGTAAGTAGGATGTAGAAAAACTTCATTTTTTATCGTCGTTTGAGTAAGTGTTAAGGAGATTCTCTTTTTCTGAAAATCTCAGCCAGTAAATCCATTGAGGGTCGTTTATCCCCTGTGGCGAGTTGATGGACGGTATCAAGCATTAATTTATTCATTGGAGTTTGAAATCCAAAGGCTTCTCCGCGGCTTACAATTTCCCCGTTCAAAAAGTCGACCGAAGGTGTTCTTCCGCGTTCGATTGCGGCCAGCATGGAAGAGCGCATTTTTCTAAATTTGGATCCAACAATAAGAAGCACGCTATGCTTTGCGAGCAGTCCCGGCGAGCCAGTACTTGTAGCGGCTTCGCGAGGGGTTAAGGCGATCCAATTGAGATTCAATGTGCCTGAAACTTTTTCCAGTTCAACGCCACTGAGATTGGCGATATTGACGACCTCGGTCATAATTTCCAATCCCATGCGTCTCGCATTTCTCGATCGAAGAACAACACCCAGACGGTCTCCACCTACCGTACCCAAAGAGCTTATCGCGCAGTTGATGGCAAGTTTACTCCACCGCACGCCGCGCAAATTATCGGTTTTAAGCGCCGGGACAACGCCTTCATTATCGACCTCGCCGTCAAAGAGGGACACAATACGATCGCGAGCAGCGTAGTCGTCCGTCAGTGACCCAAAAGTAATTTCTCCCTTCGCGCTTTGCACGACTTTTCCAGGGCCCATCATACGTGCGCCGAATCCGACCACGCCACCGACGATTCGTTTTGAATCGATAATATGTTGCAGACGTTCTTCTACCAAACCATTTGAAAGGTTAACGACGATCGCATCTGGGGTTAGAAAAGGTAGTGCATTCTGAAGCGCCTCTTCGGCAAAGTTGGGCGGAACGGTTAGAAAACAAGTATCAAAGGGTACTATTTTTTCTGTAGGAAAGGTTGCGTAGGCGGGCAGATCAAAGCGCTCTATTTTTTCCCCGATTCGAACTTCGAGTCCTTTTTTTTGGATAGCTTTTGCGATCCTTGGATTTTTAGTAATCACGCTTACATCATTACCAGCCGCACAAAGACGTGCAGTACAAACACTGCCTACCCCTCCACATCCGATAACAACAATACGCATTTAGGAAATCATGGATTTGAGAAATTCTCGATTCGTTTGGGTCTTTTTCAGTCTTTTTATTAACCAGTCCATGGCTTCAGGTCCACCCATATTGGCCATTTTCCTTCGAAAAGGAGCGCTCTTTTTTTGTTCTACATCGTCGTGCAAAAGTTCTTCACGTCGGGTCCCGCTTTCGCTGATAAGAACGGCGGGGAAAATCCGCCGCTCGGCGATTTTTCGGTCCAAGACAAGTTCTGAATTTCCGGTTCCTTTGAATTCTTGGAAAATAACTTCATCCATTCGACTTCCGGTATCGATGAGCGCTGTTCCAATAATGGTCAAACTTCCCGCTTCTTCAAAATTTCTCGCGACGCCAAAAAGCTGGCGAGGACGATCGAGAGCGCCGGCCGATACGCCGCCGGACATCGTCCGACCGGTTCCGCCGTGCTTGGTATTATACGCCCTTGCCAGACGTGTAATCGAATCCAGGAGGATAAGGACATCTTCGCCGTTTAGGAGGCGTTCCATTGATTGAACAAAGACCTCTTCAACCATACGAATATGTTCTGCAGGACCACGATCTGTGGTCGAGGCAAACACTTCGATAGGAATGTTGCGTCTAAAATCAGTTGCTTCTTCAGGTCGTTCATCCACCAAAAGAGCAGTTTGATGAATTTCGGGATGATTCTCTTTTACGGCAAGCGCAATTTTTTGGAGAATCGTAGTCTTTCCAGCTTTGGGTGGGCTGGTAACGAGTACACGTTGACCGCGTCCGATGGGTGCAACCAAGTCGATAACTCTCCCGACCAACTCATCCTTGGTGGTCTCCAACCGGATGCGATCATCAGGTTGGATGGGAGTATAGTCAGAGATCCGATCCATAAGGAGTCGAAACTTATCTACTTTTGGCTGCTGCGAGTTTTTATTTCCACGTCTTCTATTCCTTCCCATACTTTCCGTTGCTCTCCTATTGGTAGGTGCTATCTGAGCCTGATTCGGCGTCTTTATTTTTGAGGCTTATATCGATCGTTTTTTTAAGTGTCAAACGGATTTAGCAAGTGAGAGCATCCATGCCCAAAAATCTCACTGAGATCGTCAATCTTTGTAAAATAGCGATCGTTTTCAGGTTCCGCCAAATCGCACGCCAATCCGAGTTTTTTGACCACTTGATATCGTGTTGGAAAATTCAAACTCAGGATTTTCAATAAGAACGACAACGGTGGAACCAAGATTAAACATGCCCATTTCTGCGCAGGTTTGGAGTTCAATACCGTCGTAGTCATTGTAATCTTTACGTTTTCGGAAGGACTGATTGGTTTTCAAATCACCAAAACTTAAACTCATTCGTCCCACACAGGTGGCGCCAACCATGACGACGGCAACACGACCAATGTCGGTATTGAGATAGACGATGAGACGTTCATTGACTGCAAAAAGTTTATCAATATGCCCAACCGCTAAGGGGTTGACGGGGAAGAGGTGCCCTGGAATATAACTCACACCATCGACGACTCCGGCGATCGGGACGTGGACCCTGTGGTAATCGCTCGGCGAAAGATAGACGGTTACAAAATGCCCGCCATCAAATCTTTGAGCCTCTCTTCCGCTATCTAAAAATTCGGCGACGCCAAAATGTCGACCTTTGGCTTGGATGAGCGTTCCTTCTCTAATTTTTCCAAATTCTGAAAGCCGACCATCAGCGGTTGAGCAGATATCATTATCGGCGAGATCGAAAGTGTGGATTCCCTCTTTTAACCGACGTGTAAAAAAGTCGTTGAGAGAATGGTATTGGCCGGCCTCTTTTTCACTTTCTGATAAGTCGATACCGGCATAAAGCGCAAAGCCGTGGTTGAGTGCGCCTTGGACGGGTGAGGGAAGGCAAATATCGGAGGCCATACCGAAGGCTCGGCTAACAACGTTTTTTGGAAGAAGTTGCAATCCTGTCATCTTTGCCCGATCGGTCCATTTTTTGGGGGTATCAATCTTCAAAAACGAATCCCCCATTCAGCGCGAAATTTAAACCAGCGATAAACGAGTACCGCGGTGACAGGAACGCCGACGAGCGCAAAGACCCATGAGAGCCAAAACACCAATAAGGCGGTTGCAGCCCCGGCGCCTAAGGCGGCAAGTCCCTTTTTTTTGGCGGTTTTTTTCGTGAGTTCAGTTCGTCGCATTCATACCTCAGTTAAAAAGAAGTGCATAAACTTGGAGACCGACCTTAGTAGATTGATCAAAAAAGGACAACGAATATCGTTTATTAAGACGTTATAATAATGGGATCTAGATCGGGCGGATTCAATCAAACTCGTCCCCATGATCGGCGTGGGAATGTTCTTCGAACTAGGCATTCCCACGCGGAGCATGGGAACTAGAAATTTAAAGAATTTTTAAACACTCCTGGAAAATGATCACATTAAAGTTAAAAAGGCGCCAAAATCCATCTCGTGAATCGCTTGAACATATGTTAGCGTCCCCCTATTCTTTTCTCCTCCTGAGGTACTAAAGTGAACGGTTATTTTCGTGACTACGTTCTTGACGGCGAATGGCATTCCCTTCTTCCACGGTATTTTTTACTTTCAAGCATTGTGGGGGAAAAAAAAATTCTCGATATCAGTTGTGGTTCGGGAATCGGCTCGGCGCTCTTACTTGAACTCGGTGCGGCATCGGTTAATGCCATTGACCATCGCCCCGGTGTGATTTCGATCGCCAAAATGAAACACCAAGGCGAAAATTTAACCTTCCAAGAGATGTTCCTCGAAGACCTTGAATTCCCCGATTCGACCTTTGACATCGTTTTGTGTTTGGATACCCATAGTCCGGTTAGCGATCCCAATTTCATCGACGAGATAAAACGGGTCCTCAAAAAAGAGGGCCAATATGTTTGCGCTATCCAAAAATCAACCGACCAAGGATTGGAATCCATCCTTCCTCAATACGGCTACATCAATTCAGGGGAATATCGAAATGCTTTTGAGATGAAAAACATTCCTCAGATTGGAAACCTCAGCGATCGTTTTGCCTGCTGTCATCAGACCGTTCAACGCCCTGTGCTTTCCTATCATTTTGAAAGCTCTATCGATGAACCCGATATCGTTCACGATCTTCAGGTCGAAAAGACCGATAGCGTTGAAATCTGGTTTTGTGGTGAAAAATGTGATGCGCCGAAAAACGTTGAAGTGCGTCTTCCCTATTTTGCCCTGATGGGAAAAATACGAAGTATTTTAGCCAACGCCAACCAGTCTCCCGGTTTGCATAACTCTGGACTTGCCTCCCAAAGCAAACGCGAGCGCGAGTCTACCTCTGAGTTTAAAGTCGTCTCTTTGGACGACAGGGATACTGCCCCGCTCGATGATCTGGGACTGGAAGAGGACACCAATATTGTCCACCGTGATAGTTTCGATATTTCCAAACTTTATAGTCAGATGAAGGATGATTTTCAGAACGTTGTGAGCCAAGCGCAAAGCGCCTTGGCAGAAAGAGACACTTATATTTCTCACCTTGTGGACACCGTTCATAGTTGGGAGCAACGTTTTAAGGATGTCGTGCCTCAAAGCGGCAACGTTGATAATACGGAAACCACAGAGCGTTCGGCTCTGAAAAAATCTGATATTGAAAAAGCAAAATCCCAAACGAAAAAAACCGTTGCGGATAGTGCGAAGAAAAAACCGTCGAAGACAAAAGCAAAAAGTACAAAGACCAAAGCAAGCCAGACCAAAGCAAAATCCAAAGACTCGACGGCAAAAAAATCAAAAGCGACTCCAGCAAAGAAAGCAAAAACCAAAAAAACGGCGAAAAAGGATTCAGAATGACCCTCCGTTTTCCCATTCTCATCGCTATTCTTCTCTTTCCCCTTTCCTTAATTGCGGGCGGTTTCGAAGCTGGAGAACAAACCTCGATCGCAAACGGCCGCGGTGGAACGGGCGTCGTTTCAAAAACCGATGCATCGGCTGCCTATTTTAATCCTTCCATGTTAGCCGAAAGCGAAGGCTTCAACCTCACGTTGGATGTGAACTTTCTAAATCAGAACCTTACTTTTCAGCGCGACCCTTTGGTGACCAAACTTGGCCGTACCGAATTTGATGAAATTAAAAACGAAAAGTCCTTCTTTCCGATTCCTTTCATCGCCGCGTCCTACGATTTTGATACCGATTTTTTTGCCATGGGTTTTTCTCTTTTTGGCCCTCACTCCTACGGGAAATCCTGCCTCACTGAAGTCGTGGACGGGGAATGTATCACCGAAAAAGACAATGCTGCCAGGCATATGTTGATTGGAAACGATTTGTTGATCGTCTTTGCCATGCTCGATGCCGCGGTCGCTTTTGAGGCGCCCGGCGGTACCTTTCTTATTGGCGCGGGCGGCGGCATTGCCTACCAGGACATCAAAGAATTGGATCTCATCGTTGATCAGGTCAGCCCTCCTCGCGGTGAACCCTATACCGAGAATCCGAATTTTCAGGGGCGTTTTGCGATTCGCAATGCAACCGACCTTGTTCCCGCTTATAACTTTGGCATTAGCTATATTTCTGATTCGGGATTTCGCATCGGCTTCTCTGGGAGACCTGCGTTAAACTGGAACCCACGGGGAGAGTTCAAAATTCAACTTCCAGATGGAATTAAAGATTTGGTCACCGTTTCCGACAGCGAAATCGAGATCGAACTCACCCAAGCTGGCTCCTACCGTTTAGGTCTAGGCTGGTTTGGTGGAACCCACCCTTACGACAATCGTAAACATCTCTACGATTTTGAAGTCAATTTCGTGTACGAGGATTGGGGGAAAGTCGATACCTTTAAAGCGACGCCAAACGCAGAATTGGTCTTTTTGGAAACGCCTCTTAGCTTAAATCCTGTCTTTCAAAATAAGTCTTATCGCGACACCTACAGTATGCGATTAGGCGGGTCCTACGCTGTTTCTAACTTCTTCACGATTCTAGGCGGGGGGTTTATCGAGACCGCAGCTCAAACGAGTGCATTCACGAACGCCGACTTTGTAAGTTGGGAGCGTTATTCGGGAAGCCTTGGCCTCACCTATGACATCACGGATTTCTTGAACTTCACCGTGTCCTATACACACATCTTTTCGCCTGACAGAAAGGTGAGTAATGGAAAAATCTTCCAACAGGTTCCCCTCTCTGAGTGTGTGGGCCCCGACTATAGCGCACCTCAATGTACAACGCCGGGAACCCCTCCAGGTACCTCGCAAAATGAAGGCGAATGGACAACAAGTTCGCAAGTTATCAGCGCTGGAATTCAGGTACATTTTCAATGAACTCCGATTTGACTCCGACTTTACCCGGCGCCTATCTGCGACTCGATCCTAGCGGAGGCATTCTTGAAATGCCGAGCTTCTTAGCCGATGCATTGGAATACCAGGATCCTTCAGAGAACTGTGTTTACGACCTCTTCGATACTGCAAACACACCCCATCTGACCATCACCCGCGTGGCGAGGTACAAGCAGACGATGATTTTTCAAGTTGGCGTTGTCGGCCGCAATCGATTGAAGAATGTCTTTCGCTACTGGGATGCCTCAACAGACGATGAACTTCGATTCTTCTTTGTCGATGATTCGGCCATTCAACGAGCCCACGAGTGGGAATACCGAAAACTACGGAGCTCCATTCTTGGCGACCTTGAGAATTTTTTCTCTTCCCAAGTCGAAAACCGACTATCCACGATCCGGATTCTTTCCGAACTCGTTCAATCCTCGCCCGACCTAAAAAACGATGCGGCGAGTCGACTCATTCAAAAACTCGATGAACTTGAATATTTAATTGATAGGGTGTCGCGAGAGGTCAAAGCCAGTGATGATGTAGAAAGTTTTGCAACCACGGAATTAGATGCAAAAGACCTAGAATCGGTTTTTTCATCCTGGTCCACAGACGAAATTTTTGTTGAAGCCTCGGTCGATCCGGGCGGGCTAAAATCGATTGACTCCTCGCTTATCGACCGCATCATTTTTCCTTTTGTTCAGAACGCGATTGAGTCCAATTCGAAAAACAAACGCATTCAAATTTCCGTGCAAAGTATCGATCAGGATTACATTGAATTTGAAATCCTAGATCATGGAGTGGGAATGACCCGCCATGAAATCGAACGCGCCGAAGATCCTTTCTTTACAACCAAGCGAGGACATTTTGGTATGGGGATCGCTCGAGCATCGGAAAATATTTCAAAACTCGGTGGATACTGGAGTATTGAATCCAAACGAAACCAAGGTACCCAAGTTCGCGTTTATATTCCCCATGGGCATCGCGCTCTCTACGACGCGGAAGAAGAATGAAATCCCTCCTCATCGCGCTGAGTCTCACATCACTTGGATGTGCAGCCCCTAAGCCTAAAGCCCAAACCTTTGACGATGACGTCTTAGAAAAAGGCGTCTTAGAAAAAATGCGCCCAAAAGAAGGTCTCACAAAAACCTTTTCCTACCGACAGCTCCGTTGGGATAGCAATGAAGTTTTGGTGCTGCGAAGGTTGGGCCGCCCGACGAGCGAATTCAAAAAAGGAACGCTTGCTCTTTTGACCTTTGCCTCAACAACGCGAGGAATAAAAACGCGCACAACGTCGGGATTGGTGGACGATAAATTAGTAACCTTAGATATTAGTATTCATTCTTCGGAAAAATGTAGTGATGCTCTCCCGAAGTGGACCGACGCACTGCGTTTGAAATACGGTCCGATCACGAAAACGACCGATCTTTATACTTTGTGGAAAATTGCCGATGGCTCGATTATCGTCATCGAGAAGGCCGAAAAAGACTGTGCCATTGTTTACGCGAAAAATGCATCGGCGCGCCAATCTGTAACCGCACTCTTTAAATAAACGAGGGATGAAACTGGCTATTTTTGTCGTTCAATCCTTTCTCAACTTAATATGAAGAAATATCAATTGATCGTCCAAAGTAGCTCGGTTTACTTTCCGGGCCGATGCTAAACACCGAGACGAGGTCAGCGCGGCCTGTGAGCGCGCGAACATAAAACAACAAAAAGAAATCAATGGGAAACTCTACCTTTTTGCCCTCCCCAAAAAGGAACTAAAATCCCTACAAGGAACACAACAATGGACGCAACCTCGCCCTTAGGAGCCTCGGAAGAATTGAATAAGTTTAACGCGTCATTCCCGATCTTAAAATGGTAAAAGTCGATACAAATTTATCCATTTTTCTCTTAATGGTTTGAATGGATGTAAAAAACGCGCGTCCTAAACCTTGTCTTATTATGGAACATAAAATGAAAACCTTTTGTCTTCTTATTCTTTTCTTCTTTTCAAACATTGGATTTGCATCAGCCCAGTACGAACCCACCAAAAGGGATTTTGAAATCTTTCGTTCACGTGCTCAAGTCGAAAAAAAGTTAGGCCAAAAAATCGCGGTGCAAATTCCAAACTACTTCGATTTCAAACACTACGGTCTGGTTTGGGTTCCCAAAAAAGCGACGGTCAAAGACCCGAAGGTACTGATTCTGGAACCCGGTAAAGACCGCTCATATTTCCGATTTACTGCGATCTCAGAGATAGCCTTTACAAGATTCGATACATCCAAAACCAGCTTCGTCATCGTATCCGATGGATACCACTGTATGGGCCCCGCATTTCCCCCCAGAGACCAAGCCGACGAAAAAAGACGAAACAAAAAGAGCGCTGCGTGCCGCCGGGCAGCCCGAAAACAACAAAAGGTAATGAATGGGCAACTCTACCTGTTTGCCCTCCCTAAAAAGGAGCTAAAGGCTCTTAAAGGTACGCATCGGCGGATGGAACCTCCTCCTTAGAAAGCCTTGTTCGCGCGCTCAAGTTAAAAAACAATTAGGCAAAAAAATGCAGTGCAAATTCCAAAAACTACTTCGATTTCAAACACTATGGTCTGGTTTGGGTTCCTAAAAAAGCGACAGTCAAAGACCCGAAGGTATTGTAGTGTGATCAAAAACGGTGGGATTCTAGTATGACCATTCATTGTGTCCTTGTGGTATTCGAGGGGATTTTTGTTCGGAAGAGAAACTCCCTCTCCCTCTGGGAGAGG
>JALSKP010000605.1 GCA_026988815.1 Myxococcales bacterium
TACGATGGGAGGTAGCGGTGGAAATATCGCCTACAATAAAAGTGAATTTGAGGAGTATTTGAGACGTGCATTGTTGCAAAGCCCGACGAGTGAGGTTCTGCTCGACGAGAGTCTCATCGGATGGAAGGAGTTTGAACTCGAGCTCATGCGCGATAAAAACGACAATGTTGTCATTATTTGTGGAATCGAAAACATCGATCCGCTTGGTATTCACACAGGTGATTCCATCACTGTTGCACCCATCCAAACCTTGTCCGATGTGGAGTATCAAGCCATGCGCGATGATTCTATTCGTATTATTCGGGCGGTTGGCGTCGAAACGGGCGGTTGCAATATTCAGTTCGCAACAGATCCCCAAACAGGTCGACGCGTGGTTATCGAAATGAACCCCAGGGTTTCTCGCTCATCGGCCCTGGCTAGTAAAGCCACCGGATATCCCATTGCAAAAATTTCGGCTCTGCTCGCTGTCGGCTACACCTTGGACGAAATCGAAAACGATATCACCCAAAAAACCACAGCCGCTTTCGAACCGGTGTTGGATTATGTCGTGACGAAAATTCCTAGATTTGCCTTCGAAAAATTCCCCGGCGAACCCGATAGATTAACGACCCAAATGAAATCTGTCGGTGAGGTTATGGCTATTGGCAGAACCTTTTGTGAGTCCTTTTCTAAAGCTGTTTCTAGTTTAGAAGTCGACACCTTTGGCCTCACCTCAAAAATTTCATCGCAAGGGGGAAATCTCAATGGTTTCTATCGAGGACCGCTGCGACTGCCGACCTCCCAACGTATTTTCTACCTTTTCGACGCTCTACACGAAGGGCTCGGTGTTGAGGACATTTACGAAATGAGCGCCATCGATCCCTGGTTTCTAAATCAATTCAAACGGATCGTTGATAACCAAAAAAACCTTCTCCTTAATTATTCGGCGGAGACCTTAAAAGAGGCAAAATCTTTGGGAAGAAACGATCGTGAGCTCGCCGAGCTGACTGGAAAATCTACCCAGCAGATCAAAGAAGATCGCGAGCGCTTCGGCATTCGCCCCGTTTACAAACAAGTCGATACCTGCGCTGGCGAGTTCGAAGCCAAAACCTCCTATTTTTACTCCACCTTCACCTCCCATTATACTGAAGCCAGTGCGCTTGGAGAGCGGTCAATTATCATCCTTGGTGGCGGACCCAATCGCATCGGCCAAGGCATCGAATTTGATTACTGTGCGGTTCATGGTGCGATGGCCTTACGCGAGCAGCGCTATCAAGTGATTATGATCAACTGTAATCCCGAAACCGTGAGTACCGATTATGATATCTCGGATCGTCTCTACTTCGAGCCCTTGAGTGTGGAGACCGTTAATGCGATCGTTGAACTTGAGAACCCGCTTGGTGTTATTCTTCAATTTGGCGGGCAAACGCCTTTACGTTTGGCAGCAGAATTAGAAAAACGAGGAGTGAAAATTTTGGGAACGCCCACCGATTGTATCGACCTTAGCGAAGATCGAGAGCGTTTTAACACGCTCATCAACGAGCTCGGTTTCTTGCAACCTCCCGCCGGTCTGGCTCGAACGAAAGCCCAAGCCATCCAGGTAGCGGACGAATTAGGCTACCCCGTTCTTGTACGTCCCTCCTACGTTCTCGGCGGGCGAGGCATGCAAATCGTGTATGATGTAGACGAACTCGCCGACCATTTTGATGCGACTTTTAGGGGAGAGTCAGAGGACCCGATCTTGATTGACCGTTTTCTTTCCGACGCGATTGAGGTCGACGTGGATTGCGTTTGCGACGGAGAAACTGC
>JALSKP010000606.1 GCA_026988815.1 Myxococcales bacterium
CTTTGCGGTGGAGAATATCCATCGTATCGGCCATCACTTTCGTGAAGATCTTGTGCCCACCCGGATCGAGTAAAATAGCCTCGCCACCATGAACGATGAGGTGTTGATTGGATTGTACGGCGAGGGCTCCTTCTTCGCTTTCTTCAAAGAGTACGTTGAAATGGTTTTCTGTTTCGAAAAGAATTGTCTTACTCATGGTGGTCCTTCAGGTTGTGCATATGGCATTCGTGGCTTTATGATGAAGAATTTTTTATCTTCAATCAAGGCAGGAAGCACAGGCGCAATTCTTTCGCCAGGAAAGTAAGCTCTTCATCTTCCGGTGATCTTTGGGATGGAGTACTTCAGCTCGAACAACATCTTCGGCGTCTCGGTCTAGCTTCTCCGAAGGATGGAAGCTCTAATTAGTTGCACCGATTTCGGCACTTTTGGATACAGCTCTGCGTACTACATCGAAGTCTACACCCTTTATAACATTTCGAAACCTTCGCTCCCTGGCCAATAATTCTACGAATTTTAGCGAGATCTTTAGGAGATAATTTTTTGGGAGCAGGACGCTTTTTAACAATTTTCTTTTTGACGAGGAACTTGTCTACAAAACCATAAACGTCTTTTGCGCCAAAACTTACTTTGTAGGTGAATTTACCTTTCTTGAGGGTTAATTTCGGCTTTTTTCCTCCAGCTTCACAAACGTAGGATTTGATCTTTTTCTTCACCTTGGGGGCTGCTTTGTTCTCGCGACAGACGTCGGAAAGTCGGTTCATCGGAACGCCACACGCATCGTAGATCGACGTTTTGTCCTCTTTAGAAAGGCGTTTATTCATTTCACCTTCTAAACTCTTCCAATCAATTTTCCATTCGATTTTGGTACCACAAGCGCTATTGGCAGCGTCTGAAAAAAGACGTTTAAAGTCCGCATTTTCTTCTTTAATAAAGTCCATCTGACGCGCGCTAAACTCGCCGTCTTTTATAACATCACCAAGGTGATCTTTCGTCCAAGAAATAGGCTTCTCAAGGGTAAGGTCTGAAGTGTGCACAAGTTTGCCGCCCTTCAAGGTCATCGATGGTTCGCCGTAACGGCAGGTGTAGGATTTGATCTGTTTTTTGACTAAATCCGTTTGGCCATTATTGCATCTTCCCATTATCGCTCTAACGGGATCATAACATTCTTGCCAAATGGCTCGCAGATTGTTGCTGCCTAAGCGTTTATCGAGTGCCGGCGTGAAGCTCTTCCAGTCTACTTTCCACTTCAATTTATAGCCTTCGCAGCTTCTTGAAATATCGTTAATATATCCTTTTAGACGTTTTTCGTCTTCGCTGATAAGATATGCTTGAGCCACTGTAAACTTGCCATGTTTAAGCGTTTTTCCGAGTTTAACTTTTACGATTTTCCCGACTTTATCACGACTTCCCATTGAATGGGTCATGGTGAGGACCCCTCCTTTTAACGAAATTTGAGGCTCACCAGCTTTGTATTTACATTGGTAGGATTTTATTTTTTTAACCGCCTTCTGGCCAAAACCCAAAGCGCAATATTCTGCGATAATATCCAGCGGCTTACCGCAATATCGAAATAAACTGGATTTTTTACTAGAATCTTTGGCGAGGGCTTTTTCGAAACTCTTTGTATCCACCGAAAGTTTAAATTCAGTTTTGCATCGACTTTTTATTTTATCGATATAAAATTTCTTAAGGTTTTCATTTTGTTCGGCGGAATAGTCCTCTGCAAAAGCAGTTGAGACCATCGTAGAAGAAAGGAATAATGCGAATAATAACAATAATAAACGTTTCATCAAAAAATGTCCTAATTTGGTTCATCTTTTAATACACCTATATCTCTCGACAATCAAACCTGCTTTGGGACTTAATCAAGCTATTAATTTCTTTCTAGCGACCAAAAATCATTCCATCACCCATTCGCCAGAATCTTAGATTAGAAAGCCGCTTTTTTGTAGGTAATTTCCCCTTTGGTGTCGATTTCTAGAATCGTCAAGGACCGCTGCGAAGAGGATGTGGACTCACTTTCGCCGGTCAAAACAACTTCTAATTCACCAAGCTTCTCGCTTCCACCCAATGCCGTGTTGCCGGTAAATAACATATCGACATCGTAGCGATTGAGAATTCCCAAAACGCGGGCTCCCTCGATCCGACTTCGAAATCCTTGGTCTCTTCCGCTATCAATATCAAGCGGCGGGGTGTGAGTGAATACGATAAAGGGGATATCCGCCGCGCCACGACGGGCCTGAGCAAAGAGGCTGTCAATACGTTGAAGACCTGTTTCTCCGAGGGATCCAGTTGCAGAATAGAAAGTAAGAAACTTTACTTGTTTACGATTAAATACGTGTTGATGAGGACCAAATTTGCGGAGAAAAGGACCTCCTCCATCGATAACAGCCTCGCGGTCTCCTGCAATCATGGTCACGGGAAGGGGTAAGGATTCTAATTTTTGATACAATTGGTTCAATCCATCATCGGAAAAATCGGGAGATACGTTCCCCAAAAAAACGTAAAAATCGAGATCATTTTCAAGTGCAAAATCATCCAGGTTATCTAACGCTTCTATGTTCTCAATCGCACCGAGAATGCCAACTTTGATCTTTTTCAGGTCGGTGTTTTCTTTGACGGTGAACCTCATGCTCCGGCAAGGAAGAACGTCATAGGTGAAGAGAAGACGGGTACGATTCTGTGGAAAATGGGAATAGGAGGGAAGCGTGCAATCGTCTAAGTCGGCATTAGCTTGGCAGGCCGAGGCGCGACAAAGGGTTCCAACCTCACAACCTTTATCGTCCGTGCAAGCTCTCCCAATCGAGGCCAAGGCCGATTCACACGAAAGGAGTTTTGGGTCTCGAAAAGGGCATCCATCCTCGTTTTCGGAGTTGAGAAAGATAACATCGGTGATTTTGAGTTCTGCTCGTGGAGATACATTCTGAATTTCGAAGGCACGAGACACGTCTGGTGAAGGGCCACTTCTCACTGTGATGGCGATTTCTGGGTTGGCCGCGCGGGCAACAATAGGCCGGGTCGTACGAGAACGGAAGGCGCCATAGACAAGTGAGATTTCGACGCCGTCGTCAAAATTGGCAAAAGCTATCGAGCGCTCTGTGGCAGTGCTCGTCGTATCCGATGAACAGGTGGACAGAGCAAGGACTAGGCAGAGGAGGAGCCTGCCAAATAGAATACGATGTGATATAAGCCGATGCATAATAGGAGCAAACTCGATGTTGATGGAAGACATCCAAATTGAGGTATATCGAAGTACGCTGAAGATTCCAGCGATCTTTTTAGTACCTGCAACCTGCGCGCTGACAATATACGCAGTTTTGTACCTTTTTCTAAACTCCAATTTACTTATTGAGCAGGTCCAAGTTCAGGCAAACGAGGTGCTACCGGGACAGTTTTCTCTTGGAAAAATCATTAGCGATTCATCGTTAACGACCTTTCAAATTCATGACGCCAAGATCCGCTCCTCGACTGGCGAACCGATTATCGACAGCGGAAGCGTCGAATTCAGCTACAACCCCCTGTTACTCCTCGGCCGACGTTTTCAAATTTCCTACGTGAATATCACCGATGCAAGAGTACATATTGGGCTAGAAAATCGCGTTAATTTATTACGTGCACTTGGACTTTATAAGGAAGAAAAAAAAGAGAAGAAAGCCTCTCGTTTCAAATTGGATATCGGAATCAATAATATTGCGATCACTGATTCCTATTTTTCCTATTCAATGGAGCACCTTAGTTTCAAGGTGCCTCACGCCAATATTATCGGTGCGAATCTGAGCATAAAAAACGGCGCTTTATCTGTGCACGTCCCCGAAATAAAAATCGATACAATCCCCTTCCATTTCGAACACGAACTTTTTCACCTGAACGAAAAATGGGGAGATTGGGAGCCCACAGCCGAAGAGGTTCATTTGGAACATTGGCGCTGGGAAGGTGATGGATTTACAACAGAAAAGCTAAGCTTCCTTTTGGACGGAACCCAATTGTCGGCAAGCGGTTTGATGGATTTCCCCAATAATGTCCCCGACGATCGTTCGGTCGTTTACCAAGGAAAAGCCAGATTATCGGGACCTTATTGGTCTCGTGCAACGCAGTATTTTGTTAAAGATTTCGTCCATGTAGACGCCGAGTATATTGATTTAGAGGTGATCGGAAACCTCGAAAAAGTAGATCTTCTTTCGACTTACAAACTCACCCAATTGGATGCCTACGGGTTGCAGTTTTTCGACGTTGAGGGAAGTTTTGATCTAGACAATCAATATATTTCGATGGGATCCACAAAAGGTCGCGTTTCAGGCGGGGGGACGATGGATGTAGGTTCGGCGTTTTATGATATGTACACTGGTGTCTTCGGCGCAACGCTTTCCCTCAACGAGGTCGACCCCTACACGGCAATCCAGGCATTCGGATTTGAATATCCCTACTTAGAGGGAAAAGCATCGGGCGCTTTTGAGATGATTGGACAGGTTCCCTACGAAGATAATGTCGACGATTCCCTTCCCTTGCTTGCTGGATTTTCTGACGCCGCACATCCACTTATTTCGGTGGAACTCTTAAGCGAGGCAACTTTTGAAAGAGCGTCCAAAGAGATCCTGCCAGGTCAAAAATTCAAGATTAAAAAAGGAACAAAAATCTGGTCTCAAATCGATCGTGTAGGCGTTCCTAAAGCGCATATCACATCGGAATTGGGCCAGTATAAATTCCAAGATTTCGTGCTTCACTACGATAATTACGAAATCGAGCGTACTCTCACTAATCGCAAGATGAGGGCAACAATTGAAAGCCGAGAATTTGGTAAACTTGTATCCTTTTACGGTGGGAAAGGATTTGATGGTGCTCTCAAATTAAATATCGATGCAATTGGAAGACTCAACTTTCCCGATGCAAATATATCTTTAGATATTAACGAGCCCCTGTTGTCTATGGGAGGCGTAGATTGGAAAGGAGAATCGATTCGTTTCTCGGGTTCCCTAGCTGAGGGAAGACTTTCAATTTCGGAGTTAAATCTGGTGGGGGCAAGCGGCGGAGGAGATATTCGTGGGTATATCGATATTCTCAAAAACCCGCTCGGACATCTCGATGAAAAAGGCTTGATGACCAAAGACTTTCTCTACCCGTCACAAAACAAGGCGAACCTTAACGTAAATATTGCAGCGCTTAATCTGGCCGACTTTGCAAGAAGTTCGATGCTAAATGTGGAGATGAATCCCAGTGGGCTGATGGATATTGAAGGAAATATTAAGGGCAGCCTCCAACGCCCCGAAGGCCAACTCAATATCACTGCAAAAAATGTGGAAGTCTATGGGCAAAAAATGCGTAATCTGAGCAGTCAACTACGCTTCCAAAAAGACGGTTCCTACGCCTTCGAAAAAAGTGAAATTGACCTCGGGCGGGCAGGATTTATTGAGGGTGACTTTTCTGCCAAAGGCAATCAGATTCGCTACAATTTCACAGGAAAGGATCTTGAGTTACAGAATTTGGACCTCCTTAAAAAAACAAATCTTTCCGTCTCAGGTGGAGGGAAATTTCGTATACATGGTAAAGGAACTTACGATAGTCCCAATCCTGGTGGTTACCTTCGCATCGATAATGTGCGTCTGCTTGGCCGCGATTTAGGGGACCTTGCCCTGGTCGTCAATACCATCGATTCGACCGTTCACCTCGCCGGCGCCCTACTTCCTTGGGTTACCATCGATGCAGAGGTGCCCCTGGACAATTCCACCTATTACGCTCGATTTGGAATCGACGATATTGACCTCAGTGATGCCCTTCCCGAAATACGGGACTTGGGTATAGTTCAAGATTCTTCAGCGACCGGTATTATCGAATTCTTTCTAGAACCCGATTTTTCACGTTATCAGATTCTTGTTAATCTCTCCGAGCTAAAGGTGGACGCCTTCGGAAAACAGTTCCGAAACGAAGGACCTGTTATCGCCGGTTTGAACGAGGGACGGCTCTTACAAATCCAAAGAAGTCGCTTTGGTGTAGACGACCGTTTTCTCGATATTCATGGCGGCGTATTTTTAGATCAATCCCTGATCGATCTCGAGATCCAAGGCGACATGGAACTCTCCTCTCTCAACGGCATACGACTCGCTTTTCCGGCCTATGTTCCCGAAATCCTTCTGGAAGCCGAAGGCAATGCGAAGGTGGACTTAAAAATTAGTGGGCCACCTGATGCCATCGCCGCAAATGGTATGTTGTCTTTTGGAAAAAGTGCATTTCTACTGCGCGGGTTTTCTGAACCTCTTGCGATTTCTGGTGGAAAGATCCGAATCAGCGAGGCGAAAATCGAAGTTGACCCACAGGAAATGATCAAAGGTAGAATGCTTGGCGGTCTATTTAGCGTCAGTGGAAAGGTCGCATTGGACAACATGAAACCGCAAAATGTGGACCTCAAAGTAAGAAGTCAAAACATGGGATATCGTATCCCCGAGGTCGCCGATATTTCTTTTGGCAGCAATCTGCGGATCCAGATTTCTGATTTTGATCGTCCTCAAACATGGTTAGTAAGCGGCGAGGTAGATATTCTCGACGGTCTATATTACCAAAACTTTTCCGTTCTTCAGGACGCGTTGACCAATCGTCTTTTGGGGACCTTCACCCAAAGTAGGGAACGCTACGATGCCTCCATTTTTGAGCGATTTCCAGAAATTGCAGAGATAGGATGGGACGTCAATCTCATCGCTCGCGATGGGGTAAAAATTCGTAGCGAGGTGGACAGACTTGGCTTGGACATCGAACTAAGACTGGGTTTGAGGTTGAGAAATACCCTCTTGGATCCCAATCTAACTGGCGAAATCAATGTGATTGGTGGTCTTGTCAAATTCCAAGGCGAAGCCTTTCGAGTTAGAAACGGAACGCTCAATTTCGAGGGTGATCCGAAGAATCCAAGAGTAGAACTCATCGCCGAGGCGGATATTGAAAACGCGTGTAGGGCCCCCGAAAATCCCAATCAAGGTCAAACGATGACCCTCTCCGGCGTTGCAGATCAAGGCGAGCAGCTGACCTATCATGTGATTTTGAACGTTAATGGCCAATTGAGTAATATGAATATTCAATTCGAAAGTAATCCTTTCGCCGATCAACGTGATATTTTAAGTCTTATGTTAACAGGATGTACGGTCGATCAGCTAACGGCATCATCGGCTGGTTCACCCACACTTGAGGTCGCTTTAGGACCTGTTTTGGGGTGGATTGAAGGACAAGTCCAAGATGCTGTAAAAGTAGAAGAGTTTACTATAACGCCTAGTTTTGATCGTTTAAAGGCAACAGTGGGTGATAGTGTTACGCGCAGAATTAGTTGGCGTTTCCAACTCGATACAGGTCTAACCGATTCTGCGGGTGGACAATTGGGTCAGGTTGTATACAAGATATCTGATCAGTTTTCGGCTCTCCTGAGCGAGAGTACGAGCAACAACGCACGCTCCGAAGAAAGCAATTTTTTGATCGAAGTTAAACTGAAGTACCGACTATTAATCGACTAATTACCATATTTTCATTTCTTGTACTTCTGCTGGGATTGGGTGGGAGCCAGACCTTTGCGCAAGTGAAAGACGAGCTAGGCGAAACGACACCGACACTTGAAACTGAGGAGGCGGACTTAACACCCAAGGATAGTAAACCTGCAGAAGAGTTGAGCTTAGAAGGGAAGACGATAATCAAGTTCGACTTCTCTTGTGATCTCCCCGTATGTGGCAATAAAGTAGGTTTAAATGCCTTCCGAGAAATCGCGGGTATTCGTGAGGGAACGCCCTTTCGGTTAAAGAGCTTAAGGCTTGCCGAACGACGATTGGCAAAGACGGGTTTTTTCGAGTCCTTGAGAATTGAAAAACAATTAAAAAAAGAAGGCATTTTCGTTCGAATTTTTGCCAAGGGCGCCATTCTTATTCGAAAAGTTATCTTTGAAGGTGTGGACGCCCCGCCTTTTGAGTCCGATATTAGAAAAATTGTAACCTTTCGCCAAGGCCAGCGCTACATTCCGGATTCTCTAAAAATATCCGCTCAGTTACAAAGCGTTCGCTCGCTCTATAAAAAAGAGGGATACTTTGGGACCTCCATTGAGGTCTTTGTACGGAGAATAAAGGGCGCCAAACACTCCATCGATCTGGTTTTTAAGATCAAAAAAGGAAAGCAAAGAGGGGTTTGCAGTGTTGGCATTCGCGGCGCCAGAGCGATGGCATACTCTGAGCTAAAAGAGATTCTTCTTTCCGAGTTCGCGACCTTGCCTTCCAGATTGAATGTATTTCCCACTAATTTTACGACTGAAAATTATCGAAAAGGCCGCGAAAAAATCGTAAAAACCTATCGAGAACGTGGACATTTCCAAGCGCGCATCGTTGGCCATGATAGAAAATTTGATCCCAAAAAGAACTGTGAAACACTTATTCTTGATATCAACGAAGGCCCACATTGGGATGTTCGCTTTGAAGGTATTGAACGTTTCGAGGATAAAGATTTAGTAGAAGTTCTTCCCTTTTTTGAATCTGGATATGTCGATACCCAAGAAATCGAAAGGGCGGGTTTTGCCATTCGCCGATTGTACGAAACACGTGGATTTCCTTTTGCTCAAGTAAGGGGAAAGGAAACAAAAATTACCGAAAGCGAACGCTCGCTCCTTTTTAAAGTAAGCGAAGGTCCTTTGGTTGAAATCAAAGCTATACGTTTTGAAGGAAATAAAGCCATTCTCCGAGACGATCTCATAAAGCAAATGTCCACCAAACCTTTCGGTTTATTTGAGTCGGGGGGCTTCTTACAGACCGATGAACTCCTCGCAGATTTTAGTCGTATTGAAAATCTTTATCGCGGGAAAGGCTGGTTGAAAGCGTCAATCAAAAATTTCCGAATCGAGATCCAAGACGAGGGCATTACGATCGTTGTCATCGTCGATGAAGGCGCCCAAGTGAAGGTGCAAGATCTGGATACCATCGGCAACAGAATTATCACAGACGCTGCGTTGCAAAGAGGCTTAGCGAGTAAAAAGAACGAACCTTTTGTACCGCTCAATATCAAAACGGATTTGGGGAAGATTACGACTAAATATTCTGAACTTGGCTATCCGATGACACGTGTGACAACGACCTGTCGCCTGTTAGACGGTACCGAAGTTCCTTGCCAGGCATCACGCAGAAAGACCCAATGCGTAGCGCGAACGCTAGATCAAATCGCAAAACATTGCGTGTTTAGTCTCAAATCCCAGCACTATACCTGTCAAAGAATTGCCGACGGTCGGGGGTGCGAGTTTTCTGGTGGCGTAAGCGATCGTGTCCATATCCGCCATAAGATCGAGGAAGGTCCGCGCGTTCGTGTCGGTGCCATCCTTCTTCGAGGAAATTTCGATACCGATTCCAAGGTTATCTATCGCGAGATTCCATTTAAAGAAAATGCGCTTCTAGATACAAAGAGTGTTCTGGAGGCACAAAGAAATTTACGTTCTTTAAATATTTTCGATTCGGTGAGCGTGGAGTCCGTGGGTTTGGATGAAGATCTTTTTCTCGAAAACGAGGGCGTTGCCGCACTTGTCATTAGTGTCGAAGAGAGTCGTTCAACTCAGAATGTAGAGTTCAAATTTGGGCTAGAGTTACGAGAACTTTTATCGGAGAACTTCCAGCTTCTGGTAACCGCGGAGGGCCAATATAATAATCGTAATGTTGCAGGTAGCGGCATCGGTCTTCAGCCCCGATTTATCTCGGCCGTGGATACTTTGGACTTGCTTAAGATTGGTTCGGACACGGCAATTAGTGGAACAAGTGTGAAAGGCGTGGATTATTTGGTCGGAGCGGAAATAATTTTGAGTCATCCTCGCTTTCTAAAAAGCGCGCTTGGCATTGATAAACTAAAGGCAACCTTATCTCCCTTCTACCTCCAAGATTTGTTGGGAATTGTGAATAGAAATGTTCTTCGAGAAGAGGGCGGCGTGCGTTTAGAGTTGCGTAAAGAACTCGTAGAAATATTAACGCGATTGTATTTTAAGCTAGGTCTAGAACTGAAATCGATCGCCTCTTTTGCGCCCGATGGACCGGTCATTGGCGGCACACGCATATTTTCGCCACGTCGAACAATTGGAAAATTAACCTTTGAATTCGTTCTAGACAGGCGAGATAGTCCGCTCAATCCCAAGAATGGTTTTTTCGTTCGACTTGAACCCTCCTTGGTTTCTGGAGATGCCTTTGGACAAGGCGGCGAGGATTTCTTTTCAGATTCGTTTTTGAAATTAACGATAACGTCTTCATTTTACCTCAATTTATGGGAAGACTTCGTACTCGGACAATCCGTGAGGGTAGGGCAAATTTTCCCCTTGGCGACGCGAGACAATCCGGTCCAAGCGGACGAGCGTTATTTCCTCGGCGGTATTCGAAGTGTACGTGGATTTCCAGATGGGACCTTGGGTCCAATCGGATCGAATCAACAACCTAGCGGTGGCGAATTCCTTTTAAATTATAATGCAGAGTTTCGTTATCCTCTCTTTAAAGAGTTCGCCATCTTTGGGGCTACCTTTTTCGACGTGGGATTATTGAGCGATTGTCGCGAACGAAGAACGGGGGTTCGAGATTGTTTTGCCGAAGCCTTTTCAAATCCCCTCGAGCAACTTCGCCCCACCGCGGGCCTAGGCATACGCGCCCTTATTTTAGGACAAATTCCTGTTGTATTAGACTACGGTGTTGTATTGAATCGGGAAGCGGGGGAGCAATTTGGAGAAATCCATTTCAATGTAGGATATACTTTTGATTAGATATTTATATTTTCAATTTGTCAGTTTAGTTGTCTTTTTTACTATTTTGGGTTCAACGATCCACGCCGATGCAAGCGTTCCATGGGCGAATGGGAAATCGTCTGGCGAAGACTTAGAAGTAAGCATTATTACTTATTCGCGCAGCGAAGAAATCGCGTCTTGGTTCGGTCATACTTCTATTTTGGTACAAGACAAAAAGTACAAAATAGGTCGTGTTTACAATTACGGCATGTTTCATTTCGGCCCAGATTTACTACCGAAATTTTTAACCGGAGAAATGCGCTTTTGGGTCGGCGAGGCGTCTGTACAAGGAACCTTTCGTTTATACGAAAGTTTGAATCGGGATATTTCGATTCAAGTGTTAAATATTTCGCCGAAAAAAAGAGAAGAAATCGCCAAATACATGGCCGATTATGTCTTGCCCGAGAACCGCTATTATATTTACGATCACTACTTTGATAACTGTTCAACTCGGCCCAGGGATGTGGTCGATTTGGCAACTGGTGGTCAATTCAAAAAGTACGCCATGCAAAAGTCGAAGTTCACCTTACGTGATCACACCCAACGATATGCCCAGCATAGTCCCTACATTTATTTCCTTTTGACGGCCTGGATGAATATTGAAATCGATCAACCTCTGACCTTATGGGAAGACATGTTTCTGCCCGGCGAGCTTGAGAAGAACTTGAACAACTTCCGCTATATAGATGAAAAGGGCGTCGAAAAACCTATCGTTCTCAAAACCTATTCTGTTTACAAATCCAATCGTTCGCCACCGCCAGCTGAACCCAATCTTTTTTGGATTCGAACCCTTTTGGCGGGATTCATTTTGGGACTTTTCGGATTTTTTCTACGGCGAAGAATCAGCGATACCTTCACGAAAAAAGAGCGAGTCCCCTACGCTTTTTTCGTCATTCTGTTTGGCCTCCTTTTGGGAATTCCTTCCCTTGCATCGATGGGATTTAATTTTACCCATCACACGATTACGCATTGGAATGAGAATCTCTTTATGATGAATCTCTTTACTTTTTTGAGCCTTCCTTTTGGGTTCATGATTCTCTTTGGTTCTCAAAAGGCGTTATCGTGGTTGGACAAGGTTTGGGTCATCTTAACGGTGACGAGTTTGATTCTGGTCGTGTTGAAAATCACGCCTTGGTTCGGACAACAGAACGGGCAGGTGATTGCGTTTTACCTTCCCTTTTATGCGTTATTGGCGTTAGGGACGATGAGTGAACATGTTGGGTTTCGTCGCTTTGCTCCGTCAACACCAACCTACGGCCAGTGAACATGTTGGGTTTCGTCGCTTTGCTCCGTCAACACCAACCTACGGCCAGACTCAAATCTGGGCCTCAATTTTTAGAAGGGATCGCTTCCATAAACATTGTTATTCTTAAGCGCTTTTTCGAGCGCATTTGCTGCGCCGTTCTTTTTGGGTTTGGATGTAATAGAACGTGACTTCTTCTTCGACTTTTTTCTATCTGTTTTTGCCACTCTTGATTTAGAACGTCGTGATTTAGAACGTCGTGATTTAGATTTTCGCGATGGGGATGAATCGTCGGCGACCGCGGCTGCACGTTTTTTCTTCGGCGTTGGCATGAAGCTTTTCTCAACAAGATTGGTTTCTGGTGTCTTTGGAGCGAAAACAGCTTTAGCGTAAGAGGTATTATCGGCGCTATATCCACCCATAAGAATGGATCCACCAACACCACCGGCGATAACGAGGACCCCTAAAATGCCCATGATAATGAGAGGCAATTTGGATTTTGCGGCACTGCCCGATGTGGGCATACGAACGGAGCCTTCTGGAACAGCGGAGGCCGCGGCGATTGCGGCTTGGTGTTCTGCGGCTGACCGAGCTTTGTCGATTTCCTGTTGGCGTAGAGCCTCAACTTTGCGCCGTTCCTCTTCCGGGTCTACCCATTCTCCACGTGCTTTAAGTTCTTCAACTTGAATGGCTTGCAACTTTTCTGTGCGCTTTTGTTTCACGCCT
>JALSKP010000607.1 GCA_026988815.1 Myxococcales bacterium
AAAAGCGGCCAGAGCAGAAATCGAAAAAGTGAACTGGGTCCCAGATTGGGGTAAGGCGAGGATCATTGGAATGGTCGAAAACCGCCCCGATTGGTGCATCAGCCGTCAACGTACGTGGGGTTGTCCGATTACGGTTATGCATTGTTCGGCGTGTAATGAGGCGATTGTAGATAGTAAAATAACCTACCATGTTGCTGAACTCGTCAAAGAAAATGGAGCAGATATCTGGTTCCAAGCCGATGCAAAAAATCTCGTTCCGGAAGGGTATGTTTGCCCCCATTGTCAGGCCTCTCCTGATGAATTCGAAAAGGAGCAGGATATCCTCGATGTATGGTTTGACTCTGGCACGTCTTGGTCAGCCGTACTTGAAGACCAGCTCGGCTGGGAGGGCGTTGCTGATTTATACCTTGAGGGGTCAGATCAACATCGCGGATGGTTTCAATCATCACTGATGTGTTCGATTGGAACGCGAGGGAATTCACCCTACAAGACGTGTTTAACCCACGGTTTTGTGATGGATAAATCCGGACAAAAATATTCGAAATCCTCCAAGAATTTTGAATCGCCTAATAAAATGATCAATCAAGGCGGCGCCGAACTTCTGCGTCTTTGGGTTTCGGCGGTAGATTATAGAAACGACATTACTCTTTCTCCAGAAATCATGAAAAGAGTGACCGATGCGTATAGAAAAATTCGAAATACGACACGTTTTCTTCTAGGAAATTTATCTGATTTTGATCCTAAAAAGGATCTCGTCGCACCTGCGGATATGGAAGAGTTGGATCAATGGTTATTGGATCGTGTCAGTGTTGCTTTAGAGAAAGTAGAACACGCATTTGAACATTTTCAGTTTCATCAAGTTTTTCATACCTTCGTTCAGCTGTGTACAGTCGAGCTTTCAAATGTCCATATGGATATTTCTAAAGACCATTTGTACTGCGATGCACTTGACGGAAAGCGTCGTCGTTCAACCCAAAGCGCCTACTACCTTGTCATGGATAGCGTGCTGCGTGCCATGGCACCGATTCTATCCTTCACATGTGAAGAAGCGTGGGGCTTTTTACCAGGTGCGCTGCAAAGACATGAAAGTGTACACTTGGCCGATTTTCCATCCGCGTTTAAATCGTGGAGAAACGAAGAGCTCGAAAAGAAGTGGTCGCTTTTATTAGAGGTCCGTTCAGACGTACAAAAGGCGTTGGAAGAGGTGAGGGTACCCAAAAAAGACAAGAAGCCTGGTCAAATCGGCAGTTCACAAGAAGCCCATGTTATCATCACCGCCAATGGTGAGATCTTCAAAACCGTGAGCGCTTTTGCCAACTTTGCCCAACTTCTCATCGTCAGTCGAGCAGAAGTCGTTGAGGGTGATGTGCCAGAAAATACCAGTGTGGGTGTGGCGATTAAAAGCGCCGAAGGAAAAAGGTGCGAACGCTGTTGGAATTATTGGGTTGAGAACGAGGAAGAGGAACTCTGTAAACGATGTGATTCCGTCGTTGGAGCCTAAAAGGATTATTCTTCGCACTTCCTTGACCTAAATTCTCAAACCATCTTTAATCTTAGGGAATATTTTACACGGATTTATCTATGCGTTTGGCAATTATTTTCTTTTCTCTTTTCGTATTCTCGGCCTGCTCCGATCCAGACGAAGGCCCTGGAAATACTGTTTTCGTTCCAGATAATAATGGAAAGGTGACCAATAATAACGGGCCAAACAACGGCACAAATAACGGAATGCAATCCAACAATGGTACCACTCCCACCATCGGGGGGAAGGATTACGGTGAGGG
>JALSKP010000608.1 GCA_026988815.1 Myxococcales bacterium
ATTTGATGCGCAATCGACACACGCAATGGGCGGCTGGATGCTCGCCAATCGACATGTTTATGACCGTTTTCGACAAGAACTTTACCCAGGCGCCGAAGCGATGCGCGCTAGTAAAGACAGCACCTATATAGTAAGCGGCGCCTACGATTTTGAACGTGAAATTAAAGGGCTTCCCTTTCCGATAGTTGGCGCAAATCCACTGAATTTTGTTTCGGCACCCGACGGTTCTTTGTATTTGGCGATCTCGGTCAAAGAACAATTTGGTGTGCAAGTGATCCGCTTTGATCCCGGTAGCGATGTTTGGGAACACATTGCTGGAAAAGTTGTTAGAGACGAACAAGAATTTCTAAAATGTAGCGTCGATGGAAAATGTGGACAAAATGGCGATGCCACTCAGGCTATTTTACTGCGTAAGGATTCCGATTTTGGTTTCGGACTCCCGTCTGCCCGAAGCGCGCTTTTGGCCATCAGCCCAATAGATCAGTCTGTTTACTATTCCGGTGGAACCAGCTGTATCAATCGTATAAAAAACAAAAAAATGGCAATCATTGTTGGGGATTGTAAAAAACCGCTGTTTCCCGCTTTTTCTGAACCAGACGATCCGAATTACAAGCCTGTCGCTGGTGCGAGCCTAGCAGTAGATCCTGACGGTAACCTCTACTTGGCAGAGCTCGATAGGATTATTAAATTTGATCCCGATGGAAAAAATTCGCGCCTATACGCGGGCGGAGAAAAGTCTGGGGATTTTTTTGACGGAGCGTCTTTCCTAAATACGAGATTAACTTTTATTTCCGCGTTGGAATTTAACGCCCAAGGAACGATTTATATTCACGATATCACTAATGGGTTATTTCGTGTTGAAGGTGATGGGCGTATTCGGTCGATTGAAACAGCCGAGTTTAGCGCAAGCCGTGATGTTGTTGATTTGACGGCAAGCGATACAGGCGAAATCTATATCGCAACCAATATTGGTGTTTACCAATGGGATGAGGACTCCTTGACTTTGGTGGCGGGCGGAACCGACGCATCTGACGTTACAGGCGGCGCGAATAAAGACCGCCGAATTAAAGGTGACAATATTCCAGCCCCACTATTTTTAGCGCGCATGTTTGATATGGCTGTCACTTCGGACGGTGTTATTTATTTGGTCGCCGTGACCCCCGGTACCACAGAAGCAAGTCTGAGAACCTTAGCGCACCTATTTGATAATTTACCTGGGTACGATGAAGGGAAGAATCTCGTACCCGAAAAAAACGGAAGCCTCCTCTACGTCTTTGGCGACAATGGGCAACATCTTAAAACCTTGGATGCAATCGAAGGAAAAGTACAAACGAGCTTCGAATACGATGATCAACAACGCCTAGAAAAAATCATCGACCGTGATGGTTTGGCAACCACGCTTAATTATACAAGCGCGGGTATTTTGGAGAACATCATAGGACCCTACGGCCATAAAACCGAGATCGTAATTAACGAAGGGTACCTCAGAGAGGTTATCGATCCCGATGGCGCGACTTGGAAAATGGACTACGATAATGAACTTAAATTACTAAGCAAGTTTACTAATCCCAGGGGGAATAGTTCTACTTTTCAATATTCTCCCACTGGCAAACTTACAAAAGACACCGACGCCGTGAATGGTTTCAAAGCTCTCAAGAGAGAGGGGAATGCGGTGGTTTTGACGACGGCGATGGGCCGCACGACTCGGTACTCGGGAAGAAGCACGGATCGTTTCGGCTCTACCCGTGTGGTGACCAATCCTGCGGGTTTGGAAACCGAAACG
>JALSKP010000609.1 GCA_026988815.1 Myxococcales bacterium
AGCCAAACTAAATCGAGCCCAACTTCATCCCCTCCGTCGGGATTTGCAGATGATTTTTCAGGACCCCTACGCGTCCTTGAATCCAAGAATGACCGTCTTCGATATTATTTCTGAACCCCTCAAAGTGCATAAAATTGTGCCCAAGGACGACGTCAATGCGAAGGTTCAGGAACTCATGGAAACGGTGGGCCTTGACCCTCGATTCATTCGCCGATACCCACATGAATTTTCTGGAGGCCAACGCCAACGCATCGGTATCGCGCGCGCACTGGCTAGCAAACCGAAATTCATCGTTTGCGATGAGCCAATAAGCGCGCTTGATGTTTCGATCCAAGCCCAAGTCATCAATCTTTTGGAAGATCTTCAGAAGGAATTTGGGCTTACCTATTTGTTTATCGCCCATGACCTTGCCGCGGTCCGACAGATTTCTGATCGCATTATCGTCATGTATCTGGGGCATCTTGTTGAACTCGCAGATGGTAACGAAATTTACGAAAACCCCCAACATCCCTATACCCAAGCTCTTATTTCTGCAGTCCCCATTCCCGATCCGGAAGTCGAAGCAGCGCGCGAACGCATTGTCCTCCAAGGCGATGTACCAAGTCCGCTCAATCCTCCTTCAGGTTGTGTTTTTCACACCCGCTGTCCTTACGCGTTTGATAAATGCAAAAAAGACATGCCCGAATTTAAAGAAACCACACCAGGTCATTTTGTGGCCTGTCATCTTATGGATAAATAAGAGGGTAAAAATACCTCGAAATAATGTAGAATATTCGGAACTTTTTTGGAGTTAGAATGACCAAAAATCGGACATTAAATCCCGGATTCGCTTCATTCTCTTGATGATAAGGGACGCCGAATCTACGCCGATGATGGGACCGATCTTTCCCTCATCCGCTCCTTTTTGAAGTTAACGTATTGAACGTTTGGAGCAGCTTCAAGCCATGACCGATTTTATCCTGAGCGTTCGTTCCCAGAATAAAAAATGAATTACATCCGGATGGTAAGTCTCCTTTTAGAACACAAGTTGTCGCCCGGGCACCAATTGCTTAAAACAAATATGGGCGATCTCGACTTACTTGGAACAATAGACTCAGGGAGGACTTACGAAGAACTACTGCCATTTACTCGCGCTTTTTCTTTTTTTGGAGAAACCCTCCAGGTATTAGGTTTGTCCGAGCTCATTCGGGTGAAAGGAAATGCCGGACGTGATAAAGAACTTGTCGTTTTGCCAATATTAAAACATGCGCTTTGGTTGGAGGAAGAATAAAACGAATCGTTTTTAGGTTGCCCGATTATTCCTAATCCGGGGTTGAAATAGGTTCTAGCTTAACGCAAGATACCTCTTCAAATAACGCATGAGTAACAGATGACATTACTTCGAAAATTTGCCTTCTTTTTCCTTATTTTTACGGTCGCCAGTTGTGGCGATTGCGATTCCGATACAGCGGCAGGAAGCGCAACTGTTATTGTGGATTCAATCACGCCAGCTGGCGGATATCCCGGCGTTGAAATCGAGGTCGCCTTCACGATCACCCCCGGCGAGGGAACGAATACGGAAGACATGAATTGGCAAATTCAATTCGGGGATGGCACCAATGCAGCCGGTCGCGGGGCAACAGGTAGTAGTAAACATAGTTACGAAATGGCCGGCCAATACGATATCGATGTTCAGGCATGGTTTGACGATAAAAAAGTTGGAAATACTGTCGAAGTATTTCGCGTGTACTCGCCTGTCGATTTGGACATTCAAGACCTTTCCGGTTCGCCTGCCAATGTACG
>JALSKP010000610.1 GCA_026988815.1 Myxococcales bacterium
GCCTGAGGCAACGTCCAACCGAGCTGCTGGAGAGTGTGAGGTTAAGACAGCGATTCATCACCTCGGTGATATCATCAATACTCAAAGCTAGGTCGGTCCGGAGTCCTGCGATCAATACTTCCTGCTCCGGGGTTGTGCTCGGATTTAAGTTATGAGGGGTGTGAGAAAGATCATGTGTACTATCTCTTTTTCGCCAACGGTAAATCGTGTCTACGTTGACGCCCAGTTCCTCAGCTAGCACCTTTGCCGACGTGTCACTGGATTGAATGTACACCAGGGCGTTAACCGTTAAAATACAACTGGAATTCCAGCGGGGTGGGCCGTAATTTATCAGGCATGATCTCATGGTCGACCTTATAATTAACCCAGCTTTCAATAAGATCTTCGGTGAAGACATCGCCCTTGAGAAGAAATTCGTGATCATCGGCCAATGCTGCCAAGGATTCCTCAAGCGAGGCCGGTACAGATGGAATATCTGCAAGCTCTTCTGGAGGCAGGTTGTAAATATCTTTGTCCATTGGAGCGCCCGGATCGAGTTGTCTTTCGATGCCATCCAATCCCGCAAGGAGAACTGCGGCAAACGCCAAATAACCATTGCAACTTGGGTCCGGCGTACGGAACTCAAATCGTTTTGCGGCCGGCGAACTCCCATACATTGGAATTCTAACCGCAGCCGATCGATTTCTAGATGAGTAAGCGAGTTTTATCGGCGCTTCATACCCCGGCACGAGGCGTCGATAGGAATTCAAGGTTGGATTGGTAAAGGCGAGGAGGGCGGGGGCGTGTTCAAGCACACCGGCAATATAGTGGAGGGCCATCTGACTCATTCCAGCGTATTTTTCGCCCGCGAAAAGCGAGTTGCCGTCCTTCCATAGAGACATATGCATATGCATTCCACTCCCGTTATCGCCATAAATGGGTTTGGGCATAAAGGTCGCGACTTTATTATGCTGTTTGGCCACGTTTCGAACGATATATTTGAACCATTGGAGTTTATCCGCCATATCGAGCATTGAAGCAAAACGGATACCGACTTCGCATTGTCCGGCCGATCCGACTTCGTGGTGGTGGATGTCAACACTCACGCCCGCCTCTTCTAAGGTCGTAGAAATGTCGTTCCTTAGGGCCCACAAGCTATCGTGAGGTGCCACAGGCGCGTACCCACCTTTCATATCGATTTTGAAGCCCAGGTTAGGTTGCTCGTTTCTACCTGAGTTCCATGCAGCTTCTTTTGAGTCGATCGAAAAGAAAGAGGACTGGGGTTGGAGGTCATATCGAATATCGTCAAACACAAAAAATTCGGCCTCAGGCCCAAAAAACGCGGTATCGGCGATACCAGTAGATTTTAGGTAGGCCTCGGCTTTTTGAGCGACGAAACGTGGATCTCGAGAGTAGGGTTGTTTGGTAAGAGGATCGAAGATGTTGCAGATGAAGCTCACACAGGCGACATTGGAAAAAGGATCCATTTTCATCGTTTTAGGATCGGGAATGAAAAGCATGTCGCTTTCATTGATAGCCTGCCAGCCACGAATGGAACTCCCGTCAAAGCCAAGCCCTTCCTCAAAAAGCGAGGCATCTAAACGGTGGGCAGGAATCGTAAAATGTTGCCAACTTCCGAGCATATCAACGAATTTGAGATCGACGATCTCGGCTTTGTGTTCTTTGGCAAAATTGAGTGCGTTTGTAATCGCTTGCATATCTTTCCTCTTATCTATGAAATAGCATCTGTGCCTCGTTCACCGGTTCGAATACGAATGGCATCAAAGACGTCGTAAATAAATATTTTCCCATCTCCCACTGATCCCGTTTTGGCAGTTTCGAGGATGACATCGATCACGCTTTCCAAAATGTCATCGTCGATGACAATAGATAAGCGAATTCTCGGAACGAAGTCGATGACGTATTCTGCACCAGGGTAAATTGCTGCTTTCCCTTTTCCACGCCCGACGCCACGTACTTCATCGATAGTCATTCCTGAGATACCGAGTTCGGCAAGACCATCTTTTACATCGTCTAAACGAAAAGGTTTAATGATAGCCTCGATTTTTTTCATGGTTTCTCCAAGGAAAGATGAGGTTCTAGAGGTTATGACGCATAGAGTCAATAAGGGATCAAATGTTCTTTATTATTCTGTCAATCCAGCTTGTAATAAGGGATGACGCAGCTTTTATGGGAGGTGGTGGGCAAAAAAAAAGAGCCGATTATTTTTTGGCCGAAAAAGATGAGACAACTTTAATCATATCTTTTTCAGAGATATCGCTGGTAATTGCATAGGTGACGCCACCGTTTTGGACGAGCGCAACAGTGTAACCGTCACGTTGTACCATCGCGATATCACGCCCTTCGATATGCTTAATATTGTTCGCCGGAACGAGAAGTCCTTCACCATTAAAGAGCATAAGGGAAAGTCTTTTGCCGTTGAGATCGTAGGTAACGTAGGCCGCTCGTCGTTCCTTAAGATTGGCTAATCTTCCACCGAGGAGGTTTGCGTCTTCGAAGGCTGGAAGATGAATCGGAAAGGCAACTTTATCGCCAAACCAAGACTCAACACGTTGACTTTCAGGCCCAGTGACTTCGATCGGGAAGTTTCCGCGATGCCAGTCGATAGCTTGTTCGATAACAGGTTGGGTATCCGAGGATGCCGGTGCGACTGTCACGATTTTTGGAATCGTGTAAAACGAAAGAAGCGCAACGGCGGCGAATGAAAATGCCACGATTGCGCTCTTTGGAAATCCTTTCTTTTGAAATGGGATAACCTTTTCAGGATGTATATCCAGTGCCGACTCATCAGATCGCATGATCTGACTGAGAATACTGGCTCGCAGATCTGTTGGCACGCTTTCTTCGGAAAGGCATTCCTTCAAATTTCGTTTCCAGTTGGTTTGATTATCCACTTTTTCTCGACACGAAGGGCAGGCACTTAAATGCATTTCCAACTCATCGCTTTCTAAATCATCGAACTCACTATCTACATAAGCATCGATAAATTGAAGAAAATTTTCACATTTCATAAATCAGGTCTCGTTTCTATCCCTGCATTCGACGCGTACGATAGGCATCGAGTGAGGTTGGTTGATTACTACTATCTTCTACCTTTGGGTCAATATACCCTTGTTCTTCGGCGTAAGAGGTTAACTTCGTTTGTAAGATTTTTCGTCCTCTGTACAATCGACTCATGACCGTTCCAATTGGAACGTCCACGATTTCAGCAATTTCTTTATAAGCGAAATCTTGCAAATCGGCCAAAAGTACAACGATCCGAAAATCGACGGGCACTTCTTCTAAGGCTTTTTTAACCTCATCACCAAAAAGCTTGAAAAACATGGTGTCTTGGTCACCGAACTTTTCCTGCATCGGATCTCGTTCTACGGCAACAGCTCGCTCTTCTAAAGGCTTGCTATCTTCATCAATCGACACTTCCTTCCGCTTCTTCGCTTTTCGGTAGTTGTTGATAAATGTGTTTGTCATGATCTTAAACAACCATGCCTTACAATTGGTACCTTGTTGGTACTTCCCAAAATAACGAAAGGCTTTCAACATTGCCTCTTGGACAAGATCTTCGGCGTTTCCTTTGTTTTTTGTTAATCGTAAAGCCGTAGCGTATAAAGCGTCCATGTGTGGAACTGCTTCCCTTAAAAAGGCCCGCTCTAACTCTAATCGCGCTATCTCTTCCATGTTCATTTGCGCTTTCATGACATCCTTCTCTCGCTTGGTCACCGAAGCGACTTTTTCTAGTTTCAACCAGTCTAACCCTATGTTTGGACCGTCTATTCCCTAAAACGAAATATTCTTAGAAAAGATTCATTATTAGCGAACTTTATTAGATAGGAAGGTTATTTAAGTCGACGCCACCGGTTCCGCCTGTGCAACCTCCACCTGAACAGGTTGCTGAACAGTTGTCGCCGCATTGTTGCGTGCATTTTCCACCGGCGCAGCTTTGCTTACAGCTTTCAACTGCCGTTGCGGCGGATGAGGAACACTGTTGACTGCAATTGCCGCCCTCACATGTAAAGTCACATGTCGCGTTCGGCGCACATGCTTGAGAACATCCACCCTTTGGGCATTCGAATTCGCAACTTCCGCCGTCTTCACAGGCACAATCGTTTCCCGCGCAGGTCTCATCTGAACAGCCGAATGAAAAAGTTAAGACGAAAAGTGATAGCATTGTTATTATTATTTTCATGTACATCTCTCTGATTTTGGTGGGCGCAAATCGTATCATAACAGATAAAACGCCACAATATCGAAACCCAATTCCGAAATCTATTCGTCAGCATAGAAGAACAAAAATCGAACAAACGGATTGGTTTTACGTTGAATCCTTCTAATTAATGGAACCATCATAAGCACGGATACATTTAACCTGAGGATAATATGAAAAAAATACTACTCTGCCTTCTAATTCTTTCCGCGATCGCCTGTAATAACACCTCCACAAAATTCTTTGAATCAGATACCGGCCGCTTTCAAACCGACGTCGGAGATGATGCCCAAACCGTCACCATCGGAAAAAAAGATATTGGAAACGACTCTGCGGGATTCGCAGATTTTGATAACGATGCCTCCACCGATGACGATTTTGTACTTAAAGACGAGCAAACTGGCTCCCTCTGGAACGTTCGCGGCGAGGCCTTTGAGGGACCTTTAAAGGGCCAAAAACTTGTCCAGGTTCCCTCGTTTAACGCCTTCTGGTTCGCCTGGTCGGTTTTTTACGACGGGAGCGAAGTATGGAATAAAGAAATCAATAAGCCCGGCAAGATTGAAGGGGACGAAACTTGTGGCGTTCCCTGCGACGAAATTATTGGAGCGTGCGGAGGAGGACTCGACTGTATCCCTGCCCTCGATTACGATGGCGTTGACGGACGACCCAAAGCAGATATGGTCTCCGCAAGTGCAAAAGGCGCGGAGTATCTTCGTGATAACGATTTTGTACTGGGCATCGTCATTGATGGGGAAGCTCGGGCCTACCCCCACAACATTCTTTGGTGGCATGAAATCTACAACGACAAAATTGGGAGCACGGAATTTTCGGTCTCCTTCTGTCCTCTAACAGGTTCAGGAATGGCGTTTAAAGGAACCGTTGATGGAGCGCCAGCGGACTTTGGGGTTTCTGGGAATCTGTTTAACTCTAACCTCGTAATGTTCGATAGAAGCTCAGAAAGTTTCTTTAGTCAGATGATCTTTAAGGGGGTTAAGGGGAAGCACAAAGATGTTGAACTTGAACTCCTTCCAATCGTCGAAACCACTTGGAAACGATGGCAAGAAATGTATCCAAACACAAAAGTTGCCTCCGATTCTCAAGGCTACCAACGGAGCTACACATCCTACCCTTACGGTGACTACCGAGAAAACCACACCGATACATTTCGAGCAACAAATCCTGCCATGGAAAATCTTTACCAGGCAAAAAACAGAATTATGGGTATTCCAACAAGCGGAACTGATCGCGCCTACGCGATGGTTGAAATGGCAGCCAATGGCGACCGCGTGGTCATTAACGACACCTTGAATGGAAAGCCTCTTGTTGTTCTTTATGAAGCCGAGCATCGTTTAGCGCTCCCTTTCATCGCCGAAATTGACGGACGAGCTCTGACCTTTTCCGGTGTACAAGCTCCCTGATTCCATCCTCAACACACCGAATAGGACTAGCAGAATCGCAGAATAGACGTTAAACAAGAGTGTGGAATCTCTTGACTCAAAATTAACGCTCACCGAGCTTTTAGAACGCTTCATCAACAACAAATGGGTTGAACTCGCGATCGCGTTTCTGATCATAACATCGGTCGCCCTCGTTTTTTTTGAGGCGAGCTTGGGCCAACCTGACTCATCCATTGAGGGTCTGAACGATGTTCTAACTTTTATCTTTATTATCGAACTCTCGATTCGATATTTCGTCGCCGAAAAAAAGGCGCGTTTTTTTCGCTCCTATTGGATAGATATTATCGCGGTCATGCCTGCCACAAGAGCACTGCGTATTCTACGCGTGCTGCGACTTGTTCGTCTTTTTCGGGTTGGTGTCATTCTTGGTAGGCACTTTCGGCTCTTTCGACTCATAAAGATGGAGTATGCCTTTTTGGGTGGGGCAGTACTCGTCACGATTCTCATGGGGTCGGTGGGACTTCGTTTTGCTGAAGGCCCCTCATCACATTTTGCCCTCATGGAAAATTCAATTTGGTTTTCTACCCTCACTTTGGTCGCAGGCGAACCGATCGGGAAGGAACCCCAAACCCAACTGGGGAGATGGATTTTATTGGGATTGATGCTCGGCGGTTTGACTGTTTTTGCGGTCTTTACAGGAACGGTTTCTGCTTTTATGACAGACTCCATTCAAAAATTTCGGATACGACACATGGAACTTGAAGACTTACGCGGACACACGATTATCTGTGGCTGGAACCGATCGACGTCCTACATTATCGAAGAAATCCTTTCTCACGAAATACGTGATATTGTGATTATCGCTGAACGGCCCAATCTTATAGAGAAAGACGTGTTCTCAAAATTTGACGAGCATCTCTATCTTCTCGTTGGCGATTATACTCGCCTCTCGATTTTGCACCAAGCGGGGATCAAAGATGCTGAGGTTGCCATTCTCCTCGCTGACGAATCAAAGGAAGAGCGTTCATCGCAAGATCGCGATGCTCGATCGGTTCTAGCGGCCATGCTTATTGAAAAAGCCAACTCGGATATTTATACCTCCGTGCAATTACACAATCGTGACAACGAAGTAAGTCTTCGAAGTATTGGTGTTGAGGAAATTATCGTCACTGATGATTACGTGGGCGGTATCATGGCCTCCGTCGTTCGATCACACGGTATTGTAAGTGTTCTTGACGAATTAATGACTTTGTCTAGAGGTCATAGTTTCTTCAAATGTAAATGCCCCGATTTTGTCGCGGGAAAACCTGTCGCCGATGCAATTACATTATTGAAGAAGAAAGAGGATTCAATTCTTATCGCACTAGAAGTCGATGGCGCTATCATTGTTAATCCTCCCGCAGATCAGATAATTGGTAAAGATGACTACATTTTCGCGGCAGGCCAGAAGCCTTTCTAATGGATCGTTTTTGAAGTATTTCCTTTTTTTATTTGTTCTTGGGAGTGGGTGTGATGATGCGACGCTATCCCCATTGGAGTACGACCTTACTTGTCCAGGGGAGGGTGACTACGCTTTTGCAGATAAGGTCGTTCAGGCAGATGGCGAGGTTCAAGCCCCATCGGCGATTAACGTTCAAGAAAATGCGGTCAATGGTGTACGCGGCAACAAAGGAAGTGGCTCCCGAGATGTGTTATCGCGAGGTTACGATAAGGAAACGAAAAACAATATTCTCATTCTCGAATGGGAGGCAAGGACCGTGCAGAACGTAAAAGGAAATGACTTTGTGATTTTCGAAAATGTATTTGAGGTCGGCGTAAACAACAATTTCATGGATCCCATCGTGGTTTCGGTGTCCAACGATCTGGTAAACTGGTCTACCTTCCCCTTCGATTATCTCGCCGCCGATGAAGAGCGCTACCAGCCGGATCCAAAACTATGGATGGGATTTGCGGGTGTGAATGCGACGAACTATAACAGCGACGATAGTGCCTGTTTGGACCCCTTGGATCCAATTTCAGGGGGTGATGCTTTTGACCTTGATGATCTTCCAGAAGGGTCTTCTCATCGGGCGGGGTTTAGGTATTTGAAAATGCAAAGCGCGCCGTCAATTGTAAACCCTGATACTAATGCTCCCTTTGTTAGAGACTTTATTTCTGACGGGTTTGATTTAGATGGGGTCTATGCCAAAAAGGTTCTTCCCTTAAATTAACGCTATATAAGGTTAGGGTTCGTCTTTTTAAGGTGAGCTACAACTTCTCTTACATCCTGACATTTGGATTTTGAAATAAGCAGGATTGCGTCCTCGCTTTCCACCAAAACCATGTTTTTGACCCCAACGAGGGCGACAAAACGGTCGCTGGAAATCGAGACCACATTATCGCTAGCATTATAAAAGAAAGTTTCTCCGCTTTTTCGATGATTGATGTTTTGATTCTCGTCGGGGTCGAGAACCTCACTCATCGCTGCCCAATGCCCAAGATCGCTCCACGGAAAGGAGGCTGGCAGAACGGCAATGTTTTCAGCATTCTCCATCACTCCAAAATCTATGGAGGTCGCTTCGAAATTTTGGAACTCAGTTTTAATGGTTTCCAAAACATGTTCTGAAACATCGGTCCAACTTTTTGCAGGGTCCTCGACGAGTGCCGTTTTTATTATCGAGAGACCCGCGGCCATTTTGGGAAGTTGGGAGGCGATTTCGTGAATGAGAGTGGCGTATGTGAAGACAAACATTCCAGCATTCCAAACGTAATTCCCCTGCATCAGATATTGGGAGGCCGTTTTGAAGTCGGGCTTTTCGACAAAAGCCTCGACCGTAAATCCCTTGTCGATTTTCACGCCTTTTTTAATATAACCAAAACCGGTTTCAGGACGCGTCGGAGGAATGCCAATTGTCACAATCATGCCTGTTAGGGCGAGTTCGGCAGCTAGGATTATGTCGGATGAAAAAGCTTCATTCTCCCCCACAAAATGATCGGAAGGTAGAACGGCTATCGCCGAACCTTCGTCAAAATGATCGGCGATAAGTGCTCCAAGCGCAATCGCTGGAGCGGTGTTTCTCGCCGAAGGTTCGACGATGGACAGAGCATCGCTGCTTTCGAATTGGTGACGAAGATGATCGCCGTAAACCAAATAACGCTGGGCTTTGCTGGACTGATGTTTAATACGGTCGATGGTCTGTTCCATCATTGTTTTAGAACCGTATAACTCAAGGCATTGTTTGGGATTCGAACGGCGGCTTAGCGGCCAAAACCGTGTGCCAGCACCTCCGGCTAGAACAAGAAAGTTGATATGAGCACTCATTCGAATTTCTTTTTCAGATCTGCGAGGTCATCGTCTGATGCATTCTTTAATTTCTTGAGCCCTTCTTTGGTCGCTTTCTTTTTCTCCATTTTTGAGAAAATCGATTCTAATTCTCTCCGACGGGGATCAATCCAATCGTCTCCAGAAAGATTGTCTATCGCGTCCAGCCCGGCTTCCATTTCACCGATCTTTCGGGACATACGATCGAACTCTCGAAAGCTCCGGTCGGTATCGAAAAGACTTCCATCGCTACCCCCGATCGACTCAAATGTGTCCGAAGCACCCGTTTTTGAGGAGTAGGATCCGGTACTTTTTTTGTTCTTCCGGCGGGCTAACTCTTCATCCCAACTGCTCCCGGTTGAGGGTGTTGATTTTCCGAGCGCTTGATCTTTTTCTTTAGCTCCTTCAAGTTTCATTTCCAGTGCTTCCATCGCACGTTGCAAATCCTTCATCTCATTTCGGATTTCACTTAATTCTTCTCTTAAGTTGTCCGCTTCCTGAAGGGTCTTATTCTTGACGATCAATGCATCTTTAGCCAAGTCCTCCTCGCCAGCTTTGAGCGCAAGGACGGCGCGTTCTTCCCAGGTCTCTGCTTTTGCACGAACCTCTCGGATTTGGGCAATGACGTTTTTCTCCATTCTTCTAAGATCGATCTGCTGGCGTTTTGCACCTCTCATAGAGCTGCCTACATCACTCATCGCCTGCCTGTATTTTTCCCCTTTTGTCCCCAGGCCCGATAATTCGGACCGAACCAATAAATTTAATCGATCAATAATGCTCATATTATTTCCTTCTTTTGCTGATCTATTCTGACCCTTCGCACCATTTCGTCAACCGAAACCGATGGATAAAAATTGACCCAATATTGGATCTGAGTAATTTTTAACCCTTGTTTAGGTCGTGGCGATTCGAAGAATCGTTTCTAGCTCAGAAGATGAATTCGAAAACCTCCTTGCTCTCCAATGTTTTGTACTTTGCTCGAAAAAGCGTACGCATTTTGAGAACCCCATAGGGAAAGAGGCAATCTTGGGTTCGAATAAAACAAACGAGAGCGCTGCGGTAGTCTTCTAGAAAAGCTTTCATGAAAATTTTTACAGCTTTACGGCGGTCCAAAGATGCACATAAAACCTCGCGAAGATGGTCGGTATAAGCATTTCCATTGGTTGCTTTAAATTTGAGAAAGGTGCTCTTTAATCTACAACGCTCGATCCCGAGGACGCGTTTTCGTCGTCGTCTTTCCTCTTTTTCAAAACACTGGATATCATCGATGAGGGCTTCTTTTAAATTGTGTATTTTAGTAAACATCTCTACTATATGGTTGTTCTCCGCCAAGAGTTTACTTAGTCCCGGGCACCAAGTTAACGCCCTTTTATCCACCTCAGACACACTTGGCAGGACCTCGCTGAGGTCGAACTTTTCGAGACTTATTCCATCCTTAGTCTCCAGAGTAGGCACGGAATCAAACCTGCTTTCAGGAGGGTGGGGCTTTGGCAAGACGTGTCGTTTCTTTACCAAAGCAAGGGCTTTTTCGAGATTTATTTCTCCCGTTTCACCCCAAAAGACGCGTTTTTTCAGACTATCTTTAAGGCCTTCCAGAGTCGAATCCTGCGACTGGTCATCCATTTCCACTCCCCAGTCTTCTGGAGAAAAATGAGGAAGCTCCCACTCTTTTGATTTACGCACATACCCGTTGCTCACCGGAGTCGTACACACCTTTACTATTTCCGACCTCAAGGTTTCAATATCGAGAATGGGAAGATTGCCGGGCTTTTGATTCGACCAAAGAGATTCGAAATGCACGATCTTCTTCTTAATTGCCAAACTAATCGCCTGATTTACCATTTGCATAAATTCGGAACGACGCATATTTCGGTCCAAAATAATGGCCTCATAACCAAAAGGTTCAACGTGTAAAGCCAATATTTCAATCTCACAAGACTGTGCGCTTCCCACGAAAACATCGTGAATTGTTTTCCTTATCTCGCCTTTCTTATCTGGAATGATTAATGGCTGCCTATTCAGTGTACCTCGGGAAATTTTAACAACTTGATTTGGAATGTAGCGATGTGGACGTGTGATAATGTTCCTCCTTTATTAAAAACATCCCTTTATCGGCCGCTCCCTTTTTTCGTTTCAGCGAAGGGCTCTAAATATCATTAGAAAAAGGCTTTTTCGCTGTTTTAGGCATGTACTAAAATGTGTCGTTTTCCTTAATATTCGTTTTGATAAAATTGCCGTCCTCCGTTAGCTTTCACATAATCTGTTCCAAAATAATCTAAGGTAGTTTTATGAAAAAATGTTTAATCGTGTTCACCTTCTTTATCGCCTGCGGTCCGACTGACGAGCAACCTGATCCCAATCTGATCCCTGATAATTCTTGTACCGTGATTCCGGGACTACCCGAAAGTGGCGAATACTACGTAATCTGTCCCGATGGCGCAAAGGTCCGTCTAAAAACCGATAAAGATAACGATGATACCTGTACAATTATCGATAACGGCGATGAAACGAAAACAGTGCGTTGTCCGGACGGCACGATGGCCACCTTTCCAAACGATAGCGGCAAAGGCGAAAAGGGCGAAACCGGCGAAACCGGCGATAAGGGAGCATCGATTCAAATCAATGAGCGAGAGCTCCAACCTGGTGACGCAAATTGTCCGGAGGGTGGTAAGGCAATCGATTTTTTCGTTGAAGGGAAGACCACACCAAGTGCGACGAATTATCAATGTAATCCACTGAACGGTGGTTGTGAAACAAACCAAGAGTTGGACTCCGCGTTGGGGTATTGTATCCCTTTTTTTGAGGTGGAGTTTGAAGGAAGGATTACTGAGTCGATGGTCGATGAGCTTCCGCTATCCATACGGCCCAACACGACAGATACCTGTTCCGGTCGAATTTCTTTCCCTACAGGTTTGGTGCCAACCTCTTTCGAAAGCGTAGGTTTAGGAGGTTTTGATGCGAGTTATATATTCGGGCACGTCGCAAAATATGGCATCAAAATGAAGGTCGATAACGCGGTCTTTGAGCGCAACCCCCGCTTTACTGTTCCAGACTCGGCCTCCTATCTGCGATCTTTTACCCCAAATATGGACGGATCAGGCCAGATGAGCATCGTTGCACAAACGCATCATCTTTTAGGATTCAATCCTAATACAATCACCTCTCTAAGGCTGGATGCGAGTCAAAGTATAGCGATGAATCAAAACTTTAGTATGGCTCTTCCGACGACTCTGGTGGAATGGACAGCTTTAGAATTCCCTTCGATTACGATGGAGTTTTTTGATGATAACGCAGGATCTGCCGCCAATATTGTATGTCAGATCAACACCTTTTCTCTTCCTTGACAGTAGAAAAGTAGCCAACGAAAATATTCAAAGCGTTTTGATAAAATGAAGAAGCTGAGTTAGGTTTCCTTTCCCCTCCTTAAATCCTAAACCTACAGGGTTAGAAAAACTCTGGAACCTCAAGTACTGTTGCCGAGAATATTTTGTGGATTGTTTGTCTCTGGATTCATGTTGTTCGAGGAAGCGACTGAGGTGTTATTGCTACCATCAAAAAAAAAGGCAGGATTGAAAAAAGAGACAATGAATGGGCGATGAACTTCATATTAAACCTGGTGTTTTTCCGATTCTAGCCAAGTTATGATTTTCTAACCGCTAAAAATATACGAAAAAGAGTGAGGAATAGAATAAGCTCTAGATGACGTCGGCAAACTTATTGATAGCTGTCGACATTTTTGTATTGTCGATCATAATGGAAATCTATGGAGGCAAGATGGCACGTCAAACAAAATCGATAGTATTATCAAAACA
>JALSKP010000611.1 GCA_026988815.1 Myxococcales bacterium
CCTTGTTTGGGATCGCAAAACAGGAACGCCGATCTATAACGCCATCGTTTGGCAAGATCGACGCACGGCGGGAACCATTGAGGCGTTGCGTAATCAGGGTTTAGGACCCCAGATTCAACAGAAGACTGGTTTGGTGTTGGATCCCTATTTTTCAGGGACCAAAATATCCTGGATTTTGGACAAAGTTGACGGGGCCAGAGCTCGAGCAAAAAGAGGCGAATTGGCATTCGGAACCATCGATAGTTTTCTTTTGAACCGGCTTACGGGCGAACATAAAACCGATATTTCAAACGCCTCTAGAACACTGTTAATGGATTTAAAAAGCGGTGAATGGGACGATGAGTTACTTGACCTTTTCCGTGTCCCGAAAAATATGTTGCCAGAGATTTTATCGAATTCAGAACTTTTTGGTACCATCAAAAACGTCGAAGGTCTCTTAGATGGAACGCCTGTTTGCGGGATGGCCGGAGACCAACAGTCTGCCCTTTTTGGCCAAGCTTGTTTTGAGGCCGGTTCTGCAAAATGTACTTTTGGAACGGGCGCCTTCCTACTTATGAACACGGGCAAAAAAATTGTTCACAGTAAAAACCGACTTTTAAGTACTGCCGCCTGGCGTCTAAATGGTAAAACCACTTACGCTTTAGAAGGCTCAGCTTTTATCGCCGGTGCTATGGTTCAATGGTTAAGAGATGGATTGGGGTTTTTCGAAAGCTCACATGAAATCGAGGCCTTGGCGAATGAGGTCGATTCAAGCGATGGCGTTTTTGCGGTGCCAAGTTTGGCCGGGTTAGGCGCCCCACATTGGAATCCCGACGCTAGGGGCGTGTTGTGGGGAATGACGCGAGGAACGACCCGAGCGCATATTGCGCGCGCCGTTTTGGAAGGGATTGCCCTGCAAAACGTCGACCTTCTGTCGGCAATGGAGGACGACTTCGGCGGAAAGTTGCACGAGTTAAAAGTGGACGGAGGCGCCAGCGAGAATAATCTTCTCATGCAAATGCAGGCCAATTTTCTCGATACGAGAATCGTTCGTCCAGCAATGACCGATACGACCGGATTAGGAGCAGCATTGTTTGCAGGTTTACATATCGGCGTGTTTTCAGATCTTGATGATGTTAGAAAAATTTGGGTCGAAGATGCGCGTTTTGAACCGCAGATGAATTCAACGGTGCGCGATACCTATCTTAGAAACTGGTCTGAGGCGATTAAACGCGTATGAAAAAGTTAGGATATTCGCTTCTCAAAAGGGGCTTCGATTTGGGCGTTTCTTCCACCGTACTAGCGGCGACGATGCCAGTCATGCTGCCCGTTGCTTTATCGATTAAAGCAACGATGGGCTCCCCGATTCTTTTTCGACAAACTCGCCCGGGGAAAAACGGTGTACCTTTTGATATTTTGAAATTCCGGACGATGCGGGATCTAAAAGAAGGCGAAGACATTGTAAGTTCCGATGGCGATCGCATCACCGCGCTCGGGAAGTTTTTACGAAAGACAAGCCTCGACGAATTTCCCACCTTCTTGAATGTTCTCAGGGGAGAGATGAGTGTTGTCGGTCCCCGTCCTCTTTTGATGCGCTATCTTCCACGTTATAGCGTCCGCCAGTTTCGACGCCACGAAGTAAAACCAGGCATCACAGGTTGGGCGCAAGTCAACGGCCGTAACTCGATTTCGTGGGAAGAAAAATTTCGCCTTGATGTGTGGTACGTCGAACACCGTAGCTTGTTATTGGATACGAAGATTCTTTTTCAAACCGTCAAAAAGGTACTTATCCGCGATGGAA
>JALSKP010000612.1 GCA_026988815.1 Myxococcales bacterium
CAAAGATAACACCGATGAGAAGGCCCGGACCCATACCGGCGATGAAGAGATCTTTCACGCCTGCGTCGCCACCACCAGCACCGGAAAGGTTGTATCCAACGGGATCTTTTAAACCCGTCGGATCGACAATGGCGTAAATAATCATCGGAATGGAAGGTGGAATAAGAATGCCTAAACTGCCCGCTGAGGTAACCAATCCGGCGGAAAAGTTTTCCGGATAATTTCGTTTTACAAGGGCCGGATACATGATGCTACCGATGGCAATCACGGTTACAGGAGAGGAACCCGAAATTGCGGCAAAGAATACACATGCGAAAACGGCGGCAATCGCGAGGCCTCCCGGTAGCCAACCAAAAATGGATTCGGCAAAAGCGATAAGACGTTTGGCGATATCGCCCTCGGTCATAATCGCACCCGAGATAACGAAGAAGGGGATCGCTAGCAGAACGGGTTGATCTGCAAGACCGCGCGTTTGTTCAATGATTGCGGTAAGAAAGCGAAATTCAGTAAACACGCCTCCTACAATAAGCAGATACATTGTGATCGAGCCGATCAAAATAAAGAGAGGTTCACCGAGTAAAATCATGACAAGAATGATGGCGATAAGTCCGAACCAAAAATAACCGGGCAGTCCTTCTTCGCGATCCTCTTCTTCAATTTCTTCTGTCTTTTTACTTTTCTTCGTGGGATTGGCCATTGTATCGATGGCCTCAATCTCACCTGAATCCTCAAGTTCTTTCATCATGTCTTCCAGAGATTGAACACCTCCAGAATTAGCTTTTTCTTCGCTTTCTTCAGATTCGATTTCCTCGTCCACCTCTCCCATAAGGTCATCTAGAGATGCAGCTCCTTGATTGGTTTCCTGTGCGTAGGATTGTGAAAAGCTATAGGTTGAAAATAGTGCGAAAACAAAAGTAAACGCGACTACAAATAATCGTATAGATTTCATCAATGGCCGCCCTGGTCATCAACGAAAATTTCGCCGCGTTTTGCCATCAGTGCAAAGGATACTGAGTGACCAAAAAACCGAGATGCGATGAGAAACATCGAAATCGGAACCGCGCCAGCTTTTAACCAATCCGGAAGTTCACCAGGTTCAGAGCTCGCAAAGAAAACTTGTGTGATGCGCCGAAAAACCGATGCGTCAGCTTTGAGCGGGAAATCGTTTTCCAAGGTTGTTCTTAATCCCGAAGGCAACCAACTTGGTGCTTCGTTAATCGGTTTTAGATAGGAACTATCGTGACCAAAAAGGTAGATGAAACCGAGGTAAACAATGATGCAAGTAAAGAGTCCCGCCACGAAATAGGAGACCGCGTTAAACGTTGCCAAGTATTTTGGAGGACAGAGCTTACGCGTCAAATCAACGCGTAAATGCCTTCTTTGCATTGCCGCGATCGAGGCTCCAAGAAACCCAACCCACAACAGAAGCACTAAGCTATAGGACTGCGCCCAACTAAAACCCTTTGGAAGATTTCCAAAAACAAGGAAGGAGAGGGCGATAAATGCGGCGAAGAATGCAAAGCGCGCATTTCCATGGGCCTTCTTGACGTGCAGCGCGACAGGGATTGAAAATAGAATAAGGATGAAGCGATAAATTGTCGCGGACTCAAAATGCAAAAGGGTGTATCCGAAGAGAGCCGTCAGAAAAATAGTAAGCAAGGCTACAATGATACGCGCGAAGGCCGGCACCGGCGCGTTCTGTGAACCGGCAACCGAGGCATAACCCATAAGGCCAATGAATCCCAAAATCGCGACGACTTGAAAACCGCTTTTTTGG
>JALSKP010000613.1 GCA_026988815.1 Myxococcales bacterium
CGCGAACAAGGTATTGAATAGCCTCACTTTTGAGCGGCATGATATATCCACCCGCCGAGCGAATTGCCGCCGTCGAACCGGCGGCAGTTGAAATCCAGATCCCACTCGACTTGTGGGACTCATTGGGCGCTCGACCCACAGAGATAAGATATTTGGAAACGGCTGCCGGGTTTTCGTGGCTCACCAAAATATCGTTAAGGACCGGGACGCCAATTTTATCCCCATTTTTCCGAACTTGAAAACGCGCCAAATCGAAGCTTTGTGCGCCAGCGAGAATAGAACCTAACTTGTCTTCGAAGTCGACGGCCGAGGCGCCGCAAAAATATCCAACGCTATTTCTAGGATCAGAGTTGATGCCAAAAATGGGGGTATTGAGTACTTTATGAGAAAGGTCTAGCACGGTTCCGTCGCCGCCCACACTTATCACCAGATCGTAATTGTCTATTTCGGCAACATCGCCTCGATGCCGAAGATCGACCTGAAGATTTTTTTTAGAAAGTATTTCAGATACTTTTTCCAAGGTTTCATAGTGGCTCAACGAGGCTTGAGAAAGGCGCCCCTTTGCTTGGGAATCAATCCTTGCCACATCTTGAAGATGAGGATCCTCGGCGGCCTTATATTTTTCAAGCGTACTTTGTTTATACGCGACTAAAATGCGCTTTAGGTCGTTCATCGTTCAGTCCTCTTCGGTCTCAATCAACTGTGTAGAAAGTCTATCCAAACTCTCTTTTGGAACTTGGGAATGATGCCTCAAATGCTCGAGCCACACTTTTAAAATATTCTGATTGTCCACATAGGACCAGGCTTTTTTGTAAAGATCGACATCGCTTAGGGTTTCCATAGCCGCATGAGCTGTTTCCAAATCGGCGGCGATTTGCTTTTGGCTTTGTTCTTCTTCGTTAAGTTTCTTCTCTGATTCTGCAGGATCCAAATCCAAGGATACCCATTTTTTCCGAAGGGCGTGAATGTCATCTATTGATCCCACTTGGGTTCTCCCGCCTTCTATTTCTTTAATGAGTACGACTGCAGACTCTACAAATGAGGACGGTGTGCTCTTCAGCAACGCAATGCATTCCTCAAGTTCGTCTTTACGGTCGAACCAAAAAAGTCTCCATAACCAATATAGTTGAGTTACCGGATTTTCACGAATGAAGCGGAAACGTTTCGTTTTTTTCCACGTTTGCGGTGTGTGAATATCGATATGAAACATCTTTGCGATGTCTTCCATTTCAATCTCATCATCGTGACGCAAGAGGTAGGAAATCCAGTAGGTACGATTGAAAAGATATTTAACATGGTCCTGTGAGTCGGAAACATAGTGCGACGCGATATTCATTTTCTCCAGAAAAGGATCGGACTTTAGAAGGTTCAGTATGGGCTCAAAACGCGATTGTGTTTGCGCTAACTCGACGCCGTAATAGGATTCGTCCAAAAGATGGTGAGCATAAAGAAATACCGCAATGTCTGATGCAATCGAACGGATGGGGACCATTAACTCAGTGTCAAATTCCCATACCTCAGTGCGTTCTGAGTCATATTCGTGTGGCACACAAATGTATGCATTTTTACCTTTCTTTGCGATCGTAAAGGACCCCATGAATGATTCTAAAAGACGAAAAGAACTCACATCGCATTGGTCTGCAAGGAGTGCTTCCTCGAAATTAAGACGTTGGGATCCAAACTTTGAAAAGGAAATTTTTCCGAAATCGAATGCGCCAGATTTATGCGTTTCTCGAAAAGTTAAGAAGGTATTCAGATTTTTCGGGAGGGATATAA
>JALSKP010000614.1 GCA_026988815.1 Myxococcales bacterium
CCATCCCGAGCGCCACGAAGGTCTGCATCGACGTATCCTTTTCCTGCTTTGGGCCGAACCAATGTGGGAGGGACGTTTACTAAAAGCGCTCTCCGAATTCGATGAACGCGACGTTAAAAACGCGCTGGAAAAATTAATTGGCGAAGACACGATCGAGTATAACCCGACCCAAACGACTCGCCTTTATAAACTGAAAAAGAACGCCTTCCGGTTGTACAAAAATAATTGGATGGCCAGGGTCGATGCCCTCAACCACCAGTTAAATATTTTGACAGATACAGTGTTTGGGCGCTTTTTTTCTAACGACGAAGAAACTTTTGTTCGTAATGTCGGACTGTCGATTCGCGAAGAGGATTTGGAGGAGCTTGAGGCGTTTTACCAAGACGTTATTTTCCCCAAATTGGTTGCGCTGGACGAGGCGTCCAAAACATCCAAGGGTGCAAAACTTATCAACTTTTCTATCTCGTGGGTTCCACAAGATTTGATTAAAAATTTCGAAAAACTAAACAACAAAAAAGACAATGTTTAATAAAAATGCTTTACCATAAAAGGAGGACTTTTCATGCATTTATCCAAAACTCTACTATCTCTTATTTTCTGTGCATCTTTTGCACTTTCTCTGTCGTGCGGATCGACGACATCGGAGAATTCGCCAGGAAAGTGCGAAGCGGTCGAATTAGAAGGTGTAAACTACTGCGTATGGGAGCAAAAAATCATCGTCGAGACTGGATACGAGTGTCCGGCCGAAACCCAATACTTTCACAACATCGACGATGTCGCGGTGTGTTCGGAAAGTGAGACACCGCCAACCCAAAAAGAGGTGAAAGATCTTCTCGAAAAGTTGAAAAAAGGTCCAGATATGTGCCTCAGTCTAATCTCAGATTACACCGAAAAAATCAAAACCTTGGATACAAGCTGTACCATAGACACCGATTGTAAGGCCATCGAAGGGCATTGCGGATTGGGAGAATGTTACTACCCGGTTAACAAAAGCGCGGATGGGGCGGCCTTATCCACGCTCGCAACAAGTTATGAATCCCAGGATTGTGGAGAGGGTGCTTTGTGTGGATGTCGACCCGCCAACTTAGCGATTCTCAAGTGCGATCAGGGGACCTGTGTGGAAGATTTGACCGACCAAAGTTGCCTCGACATTGCGAAAACCTACCAAGATGCAATCGCGGCTCTGGATAACAGCTGTACAATGGATACCGACTGCAAAGGCGTCGCTGGATATTGCGGATTAGCGTCTTGTGTTTACGCTGTGAATTCAAACGCTGATACAACAACGATGGATTCGGCGTTAACCGACTATCAAACACAAAATTGTGAGGGCGATACCCCTCCCCTTTGTGGATGCCAGGATCCGGGGTCTTTGCAGTACGAATGTAAAGCCAATATTTGTGTTGAAATTCAGTAACGCGAAGCGAAGTTTCAACCCTATGAATTTGATCTTTATATTTGCTCCCAAGGGTCCTACAATAGATTATCTTTTAGATTTGGATTGTCTTCATGGACCTTTTCTCCGTCAAAGGCGTACTGCTCTTACTCGTCCTCTTTTCGATTTCCTGCGATACGGATCCACCTGAGCTAGGCTCGAATGCGGACATGAGCGTGGACAGCATCCCCGATACAAAAATCGCCGATTCGGGTGCCCAAGACTTGGACGCCGATATGAAAGAAGCAAATGCTGATCTTGGTGATGCTAACGCGCCTGACGATACTGGCCAAGACATGAAGGTTGAAGACGACCTCGGCATTATGGCCTGCGC
>JALSKP010000615.1 GCA_026988815.1 Myxococcales bacterium
CAAAAGCCCTCACGCCCCTTTTAGGCGAAGACGGACAGACGAGAATAAGGCACAACTTAAAACGCTATCTTGAAGAAATTGAAAATATTGAAAAAGAGTGCCAACGATTGCTCAATACGATTCCAAAAAACCAACGCGTCCTCGTCACCAGTCACGATGCCTTCGCCTATTTTGGTCGGGCTTTTGGAATGGAAGTTGTTCCCATTCAAGGTGTAAGCACCGAACAAGAGGCAAGTAATCGCGATGTCATTAACGTCATCGAGATGATTAAAAAGAGAAAATTGAAATCGGTCTTTATCGAGACTTCGGTCAATCCCGCCTTGGTGAAGCAGGTTGCAAAAGAAACGGGCGCCCATCTTTCGGGGCCCCTCTATTCGGACAGTATAGGGATCGCCTCATCGGAGGCGAATACCTTCTTGAAGGCAATATTGGTCAACGTCAAAATCATTACTAAAGGGTTAAGAGGGGAAACATGAACGCTCTGAAAGTACGAAATATGAGCGTTGCATACGATCAGAATGTGGTTGTCGACAATGTTTCCTTTGACGTTTCTGAAGGGGCGTTGACGGCTATCGTGGGACCTAATGGTGCCGGGAAAACAACCCTGTTAAAAGCAATCCTTGGCCTTCTACCCTGTACCGGAGAAGCCATTTTTTTTGGAGTACAAGCGCCTTCAAAGAAAACTCGCCTCGAAAGAATCGCCTATGTTCCCCAACGCGCAGACATTGATTGGGATTTTCCCCTCAATGTTCGTGATGTGGTAAAACAAGGACGTTATCGTTCCCTTGGCTTGTTTAAACGCGCAAAAAAAGAGGACAGAGACGCTGTTGAAAAAGCGATTCGTTCCGTGGCCATGGAACCCTTTGTCGATCGTCAGATTGGAGAGCTCTCAGGCGGGCAACAACAACGCGTTTTTCTTGCGAGGGCGCTTGCCCAAGACGCGGATCTTCTTTTCATGGATGAACCTTTTCAAGGCGTGGATGCGGCAACCGAAGATGCGATTGTGAAGGTCCTTTTCGATCTACGCGACTCCGGAAAAAGTGTGATTGCGGTCCATCATGATTTGTCCACGCTCTCGACCTACTTCGACGAGATTATCTTACTCAATAAGACACTTATCGCCGCTGGTCCGATTTCGGAGGTCTTCACCACCAAGAATTTACAGGCCGCTTATGAGGGGCGTTTGACAACCTTAGAGGACGGCGCCTCACTTATCATATGAGCTATCTTGAGCGCACCTATAGCTTCTTTAGTTTTGAGTATGCTTTTGCAACTTACGCTCTTATTGCCGCCATTCTCATCGGGATCGTCTGTGGGGCGGTCGGTGTTTTGCTGGTTCTAAAACGTTTATCCTTGCTCGGCGATGCCACCGGTCACGCAACCCTTCCAGGTGTGTGTCTAGGTTTTATGGCGGCAGGCGGACTGAAATCCATGGGGCCTATTTTTGTTGGAGCGGTGCTTTCGGGTTTTTTCGCGGCCTATCTCATCGGGGTCATTTCTCAAGGGAGAAGGGTGCGTTCCGACGCTGCGATCGGAATTGTTTTAACAAGTTTTTTCGGGGTAGGTGTGGTGTTGCTTTCCTACTTACAATCCTCTCCAACTGGGGAACAATCTGGGCTCAATTCTTTCCTCTTTGGGAACGTAGCAGGCATTACCTCACAGCGTCTTTATTGGATCGCTGCGATGACGGCCGCGATTCTTCTTTTTATTGTACTGTTCTTCCGCTGGTTGGAACTCTCCACTTTCGACGAGGGCTTCGCGTCAACTT
>JALSKP010000616.1 GCA_026988815.1 Myxococcales bacterium
GATCCATGATGCCATCACCATCGGAATCGTTAATCGGGCATCCTTCATTGGATACTGGTCCAGCTGCATTTGGACACTTGTCGGAGGTATCCACAATTCCATCTTGATCATTATCATAATCTGGGCATCCGTTTTTATCTTCAAAATGGTCAATATCTTCGGGTTGGGTTGGACACTCATCCACGTCATCTTCGATGCCGTCTCCGTCACTATCCTCGTCGGGGCAACCGTCTAAATCTCTGTCTCCATCGATGTCTTCTTTTCTGAGTGGACAACGATCGTCATCGTCCAGGATACCGTCGCCGTCTCGATCTCGAGCACCGGGCGCGTAGCCCATTGCTAAGAAAATTCTATATTTTGGTGCCCCAACCGCGCGATTGAGACCCGCTCCACCACCGATAGCCAGGGAAACATTTTCTGGCAAATTAGCCTGGAAGCCCGCCATGAACTCCATCGGCTCATCTTTGCGCGCGCCAAATTCAGGTTTCTTAATATCAACATCGCCGTAAAAATTTCCCATTAGGGAAAGGGGCTTCCAGAAAGTCGGAATAACGACGCCGAACCCATAGCGAATGTTGTCGTCGTCTTCAAAATCGGCCACGCCGTGTTCGGGTCTAAAATCATGACCAAGGTTGAGGGCTATCGAAAATCCGACGGGATGGGAGTAATCGAAAATGAAATTAGGATTCACACGAATCACATCATCACTTTCGAAAAATTGGCTATCACTAACGGGTATATAAACTTTGGCGCTCATGCCGACGCCGAACCCGCCCGCCCACGAAGGGTCGATAATTTTAAGTTTAGGTACGAGTCGTATATCTGCGATAGTGGTGATTCTTGATTCTTCTTCATCTTGACCAAACCCGTGTAAATCGCCCGCCTGAAAGAAAACAATCGGCAATGCCACCCCAAGTTCTACCCAGTCAAAAAGCCCAATGGCCAAGGAGATTTCTCCCTGAAGTTTAGATTTCACTAGTACTTGGCTTCCTGTATCGCGATCAATTTTTAATTGTTCGGCCGCGAAGTGTCCCGACAAGGTTCCTGATGGACTAAGGTGTCCCAAAAGATTTAACCGAGAAACATGCCATATGTTTCGTGGCAGTACCGGATCCAATTCAAATCTTTCAACTTGAAAAGTGGGTTTGGGATTGTCTTGCGCACTGAGCGAAAACGGGGAAAAAGTAAACACGAAGAACAAAAGAAAAAAACGACGCATGATAGTTTCCCTAAACTTGCTTACTAAAGTGTTTGTTCAAATCTGACGAAGAACCCACGTTCCTCGGGGATAAACTCGATGGTACTTTCGCTTGAATTGAAGATCGATTTCATACTACCAAGAATTTCTTTGGTCTCCTCGTCGTTACTTCCCATATTTTGGTTCGTGATCTTTTCCATGATATCAAAGTAGGCCGCCATTTTGTAACGTACTTCACCGAAGGGTGTCGAGGCTTTATCGGTGGCCTCTTTTAACGCCTTTCCTAAATCTTGAGCGGTCGTCATTCCCGCACTCAAACCGAGGTAGGTATTAGAAAGCATCAGTGATGGTTTTTTAAATTCATCCACACCTGGGGGAAGCGTAAGATTGATAGGAGAAAGATCTTGGGTAATTTTTGCCATCGGAAGATCCCGGAGCGCGAGCGAAAGCACATCCAGAAGATTTCTTGGGTTATCGGACCGAATGGCTGCGTAGCCATCCACATAATTCTTGTATTTAGGCCAGGTATTTGGATCACCGTTTGAAACATCGATATTCTCAACATCTC
>JALSKP010000617.1 GCA_026988815.1 Myxococcales bacterium
CTACCTGGAAGAAAGAGGTCATCTCTGAAAATCTTTATATTTTAAGACTAAATGGAAGCGGCTCGGGCGCCAAGAATGTTGATAGCATGGTTCTTGGCACACCTTATCTCAATACGACCTTGCGTATAAAAGCAGGAAAAACAAAAGGCGAGGAGATTCAAGGCGAATTAAAATACAAACTTGCTTCACCCAAGTTTTCAAAAAATTCTACCTCTCTTGAGAAATCTATTCGCTATCAATCGGGTACCAAACAAGTCGATAATCCTTTTTACAAGACTAAACAAGACAAGGTCGTGAACGAAGAACGACGACTTGTACAAGCTGAAAAAGATCTCAGCAAAGCCGAGTCCGATGTATCAAGATATCAAGATGCTGTCGCAAAAGAGGGGCCCACACCTAATACATCCACAGGTGCCGAGCAAAATCTTTCGCGTGCCAAAAGTAGTGTTGAGTCGAGACGACGGTCCCTAAACAGTCAGCGAGATACCCTTCAACGCGCAAAAGAGGACCTTTCGAAAACGGATAAAACCAAAGAGGAGCCCGTCTATTCGGAGCATTCCTACACCGTCACCACCCATACCCTTTCTGGAACCCAGCAATTGAGTGGGCTCTTCAAATCGGCCAAGAATGTAAGTTTTGGGCACCTCGCCGGAACAAGAGCAAGCGATTCAACACATCGCGGCCACGACGCTTCCAAACTAAAAGCCGATCCCCTGCAACTGCCGGGTAAGTCGTCGTTGGTACCGAGCCTCTATCGCGAAAATGCATCTTATCTTTTAGGTTTGGGTTTTGATAATTTTCAAAAATGGCGAAAGGCGATGTTGGAAGTGGGCAAAGGTGCCGCCTCGGATAACGCGCGACTCAACGCTTTCGCGGTATATATTTTGACGGATCCAGCCAACGTAGATGAGGAAGTTACCAAGGAAATCGAACTTTTCCGCGGTATACCCAACGTGACTAAGCTCTTTTTAGACGCGCCCAAAAAGTAAAGGCGCAACTCTTTTTAAAGATGATATCTGAGCGATACAACGCTCATATAATGCTGATCGGACGAAATCGGATCTGCTCCCACACGGCCAGAAAGCGGGAAAGAACTTTGGAAGAACTCCGCCTCGACTTGGAGTCGAATATCGAGGGCGTTGGAGAGATCTTTTTCTTTGGGCGCGCGTATTCTATATTCCAGATGACTACGTAGGCGAGCGCCAAAACCTGATCCCTCTCCGTCTGCATCCGAGGATTGATCTGTAAAAAACGAGGGACGGATCGCAAGACCCAGTCCCGCATTAAAGGTGCTCGACACCCACCATTTTATTTCGCTACCGATATCAACAGTAATATAGCGATGTCCCGTATAGCGCGCATTCGGCTCGACGGTGAAACTAAGAGCTCCCACGCCAAGGAGAAATCTAAGATCCAGAGCGCTCGATAAGGGCTTTTCGTTCACAAGGTAAAACGAAAAGAAGGCATTTTCGGTTACTAAATTTCGCCCTGCTTGAAAATCGATTTCGGCGTTTTGAGCTGAACCGAAACCGCCTTCGGCTTCTAATAATAAATGACCAAAAGAACGATTGGAATACAGTTTGAGACCGATTGCAAAAACGCCCCCAATGTAGAGGTTGGGAACGTGGCTGATATCACGACTCGAACCAGAAAGGGTCATCCTGCGAAGAACAATCGACGGTCCTATGCCTAGAGTTAATCCCAAACCGCTGCTTTTTCGACGGTTAGGATTCTGGTTTAGGGGGACACTTTCAATCTCTTCGGGCTCCTTGACCTCCTCTTTTTTAGCTTTCTTTTCGTCAGACTTCTCATCGCTTGTTTCTTCAACTTCTTCGCCCTCTTCAACCTTAGGTTCATCAACTGAGGATTCTTCTTCAATCTCGCTATCTTCCTCCTCAAAAGTCATTCCTTCCTCGGCGCTCAACGGCGCTAAGAAGCAAAAATGGAGGGCTAGAAAGAGGGGGAAAAAACCAAGAGGTTTCAATTGAACTTTGCACCGCCGTCAATCCAAGCTTTTACCTGGTCAACTTCGGCTTGGTCTTTCGTCCCTCCGATAGGCATGAAGGTCGCGCCGGGTTCTTGCTCCATACGAGCCAGGTAATTGCTTCCCGCAGAATTACCGGCAACGATAAAGGGGTCGCCATCGGTTGACAAAGTTTCGGTGAGCATTGCATCAAACACCTCTTTGTCTGTTGCCTGCTCGCTTTGTACGACCTTGAGGCCGTTCGTGGCGCTCATTCCGTGGCAAACGCTAAGGGCACATTTGGCGCGAAACATATCCGCGATAACAATAAATTCAGCGCTTGCAACGTTCCCTCCGCCGCCATCACCGCCTCCAGTATCGTCCTTGGGCACTGTCGTATCGGCCTTGGTTCCTACATCTTTTTCGAAGCCCTCAAGGGGATCTGGAGTGCATCCAATACAAAGAAGGAATGATAAAAGGGCTGTATATTTAAAAAAATTCACTGGAGATCTCCGTGTATTAATCGACTAAACACGAGCTTATAGTTACACGAAATGTACACAAGTTAAACTTTAACTTTTTATGGTTGAAGATCTCTGGATCTACAATCCGACGGTCTTGGCGGCGACGAAAATTCGTACGAAAATAAAGGCCAAAGCGGCAAACAATAGTGATAAAATACCGGTCATAAACATCGAACTACCGAAGGAAAACCCATCGCTTTCTCCCTTAATCTCGCCTAAATACACCGCATTTTTGGTGGCCAATAGAATGCGATCTTTTTCTACCGAGAAAAGCACATTCTCATCAATCTCCTTCGTTCCCAACAGGGGGTGGGATTGAAAGGTTGGGGTCTTGGAAATGCGATCGAGAACATAGAATTCAAGTCTGCGCGAGGTTCGCACTAGCACTCCAAGTTTGTTCTTTTCAAAGGATCGACTGCCCACCACGTCATAGGCCTGCCAGGGGCCTTTCATTTCCACCCAGCTCGACCCACCATCACTGGTTAAATTGAGTTTGCCGTCTTCAATGAGAACCAAGCTTTCTGAGGTGCGGCTGGATGCACCTAATGCGACCTTGGTACTTTCAAAACGACTGACCTCTTTCCAACTGGTCGCCTGGGCATCGGATCGCCATAGACGAAACATAGAGTCCGATTTTTCAACCACGAAAAAGGCGTTGGCGGCAATTCCAAAATCAACAATAGCGCCCCGATTAAGCAGAGATTCAAAGGCTTCTACAAGCGGGAAGACCTCCCAATTGGCCGATTGACCGAGATTGGAAATCGCTCCCGAATTTTTCGACCATGCGATGACCCGCCCTTTGGAATCCGATGAAATATGTGTAATCGTCAGATCCGTGCTTCCGATTTCGGCAGGATCAAAATGCACGGATGTCTTGGCAAACTGAGGCTTGAAGACCGAAGGGCCTTGAGAAAAGTCTCCCGAAAGAATATCCCCATTTTGTGTACCGGCGATCATCTGATTTTGAAAGGTTTTTAGGACCGTCGTGTTTCTAGGCGACCAATTTTCCCATTTTTTCTTATTCCACCTGAAAATTCCGGCTTCGGTCGATATTACGGGTCTTTTATTAAAGAGCAGAATATCGTTAGGCACCGATGCACTAAGGCCATCGTTATCCTGACTAAATGTTCTCCCTCCGTTCTCTGAAAGGAAAATGCCCCGCCCTTGGGTGGCGACAAAAATATTTTCCCCAAGCGCCAAAAAGCGAGATACTTTCCGATTGTCTTGATCGGCCGCAAAACTCTGTTTCCAATTCTCGCCGTCTGCACTTCTCCAGACTGCGCCTCTTTGTGTACCAAGGAGCATCGTAAAACCATCGCCTCGAGGTGCAACAAGGAAGCTATGTATGGAAATTTTTTCGGCGGGTTTAAACTGAAACCATTCATCGCCTTGGTCGTCAGATCGATGGATGGTGTTCTCAGCAACGAGAAAAATGGTTTCCTCTTTCGGAACGCCGACCAACCCTAAATCTGCTTCAGGTAACGAGGACACCAAAGCCCAACTTTGCTCTCCTTTCTCCCGCCTGAAAATCAGGAGCTGCTCGGACAATAAGGTCACCATCTCGAAAGAGCGCGAAGGCGAAGTTGGCAAATAGTTCCGAATAGAAGGGGGGAGTTTGGAATCTCGCTTTACACCAAAAGGAAGGCCATCCAAATTGAGCGCCTGCCAGGTCAGGGTTGAGGCCCGAAGCTTCGCTTTCCAAATATTTTGCGCGTGAACGAGTAGAAGCGACGATTCAGATACCCTCAGGTGCACGTCATCTAAAACACGAAAACTTTTTGTTCTTATCTTTCCTTTCGCTTTTCGAAAACGCATAGAGCGGATTTTTCTAGGCAGCAATACCTCGTCCCAAACAACACCATCTTTGGATCGAAAAAGTACATTAACGCGATTAAATGTTGCTGGAGAAAAAGCGTAGAGATACTGGCCCAGTCCGACCAAGGTTGTGCCTTCGTTGATAAAAGGCTTCTTCTCAGAAACCTGTCGCCAACCGTCCTCGCCTCTTCTAAAAACCTTTTCTGAGGCTAAGGCAAAAATTTCGTTCTCGCCGCCTTCTTTTTCGAGGGTCGCCAGTTGAGAGATCGATCCCCCTTCTGGAAGGGGAATACGTTCAAACTCGACAGGTGCATTTCGAATTTCACATCCAATAAGTGCGAAGATCCAGATAAAACGAAACATGAAATTGAAGAGAATTATCGCTCTATTTTTCGTTCCTGGTTTTCTATGAACCATTTCGGAGGCCTTGGGATTGTCGAACTAGAACGATTGCATTTTCATGATGGTGAATTCAACTCTACGGTTAAGTGCTCGACCTTCTTTGGTCGTGTTATCTTTTATCGGCGTCGACTCACCGAAGCCCTCGGCCTCGATTCTTGATGCAGAAACACCGTGATCGATAAGATATTTCCTTACCGCTTTGGCGCGATCGTCGGAAAGCTTCAAGTTCATTTCAGCCGCACCACGATCGTCGGTATGCCCTTCGACTCGAATCTTTTCAATCTGTGGATTCTCTTTCATCACTTCCACAACGGCGTCTAGAATTTCATAACTCTTCCGTTGAATAATGGCTTTGGCCGTTTTGAAATAGACTTGCTCGGTGATGATAATCCGGTCGCGTGTCAAATGAACTTTCGCGTTCGGATCATCTGGGCAACCGTCATCGTCGAGGAAATCATTGAAGGTTTCGGGATCGTTTGGACAGGCATCCGCGGTGTCTGGAATTCCATCTTTGTCATTATCGAAGTCTGGACAACCATCGGAATCTTCGAAGCGATCGAGGTCTTCGGGATCTTCTGGACACTTATCAATATTGTTTGGAATGCCATCACCATCCAGATCGTTATCCGGACATCCGTCTACGCCGACTTCGACGCCTGTTGGCGTATTGTCACATTTATCAAATTCGTCAGTAACACCGTCGCCGTCATTGTCATAATCTGGACATCCGTCTTGGTCCTGAAATCCGTCGAAGTCTTCGGCATCGTTAGGACATTTGTCATAGATTCCGAAGATGCCGTCGCCGTCATAATCAAATCCCCATTTTCCGCCAGAAACCCAACGACCATTGATCGACAAGATACCGCGAAAATCGGGCGTTCCGACGGCCTCTTGATTGAGTGGCAATCCAATGCCGCCCGTCAGGGTCCAGTCTTCTAATAGTTTATATCGCAACGCCGCCCTAAATTCGGTAGGTGTTTCCCCTTCCGAGATTCCAGCGGGACGACCTGGAGGATTTTCGGCAACGCCGATCTTGCCATCAATTTCTCCTATCAAATCGAGTCTATCCATAAAAAGAGGAATCGAGGTCGCAAAACCCCATAAAATCGCCGCACCGATCACCGAATCGCGAACCGTGACAGCTTCGTGACGATATCGATAACCAAAATTTCCACTGACTCGAATGCCATTCACGATCCACATTTCTGGTACGACAAGGGCATCAATTGAAAAGCTTTCATCGCCAGAAAAACGATCATCCAAACCGACCGGTATGGATCCACGTAGTAAGAAACCCAAGCCAAAACTCTGACGCATCATATCAAGGGCCGTAAATTTCACAGAAAGTCGAATATCATTGAGAGAGAACTTTTCAACCTTCTGGTTTTGAAGGCTATTTGGCGGAAGAACGGGGGTTAAGTCACCTGTGGTTTGCAGAAGGGTCAGCGGAACGAGGATCCCCACTTCCATAAAGTCGAACAAACCAAGATTGGCGTGGAGCGACAGAGTGGTCTGTTCATCGATGACTGGGGTGGCCGAAGAACCCGCCGATCGTCCTTTAAGCGGATCGTCTGCGAAGTCAAGATAGGCTCCAAAGTCGAATTCAAGATGAGGAGCAGACAAGGAAGAATGAAGCGCCAGATAATCGGTCGGCCCCGTTGCAGGCCGAAAGGTTTCCAACTGAATTTCTGGAACGTCCTGAGCCCAAAGACTCGTCGAGATTACGCCAAGGAAGAATACTGCCAAAAACACACGGAATGTATTTACTAAAAGATGTCGCATCATTTACCTAATTTTTGAATACTCCCCTTGCTTACCACGGATATAGTCGACGCGAAAAGAAAATTTGGGCGAGGCCTTAGAAGTTCGAAATTCTAGCGACGAGTGAGGGAGTCTGAACAAAATCGTTCACCGAACCTTGATAATCGGTGATCCGAATTGAACGTTCTTGCTCGTTGCTATCCACTGGATCTTCGACGTGCCAACGTCTCAGCACGCGCTCCTCACGGTCGTTGATCCGAAGATCGTAGACTGCGGAGAAATAGAACATTGATCGAGCGACATTACCTCGATGACCGAGGGCAGGTTCAAAACATTTGTTTCCCTCTTTATCAAACCCGAGCACAGAATCGCCCAAAATTCGAAAGGGCTCCTCAACGTCGCAGTAGGGAAACGCGGATCGCATCGAGTTGGAGAACGACGTTACTGGATAGATATGATGGAGATCGCTTCGAGCTGCACCAAATTTGGCGCCCTTGCTTTGTGGCCATGTGTGTTCGGCATTCATATCGTCATTGCTTGGAATGCCCTCTGTTTCGACGACTTGATTGGTGTAGACGCACTGGACGTGGCCATCGAAATTGTCCAAATCCGAAAACATGAAGTCTCGTGCATCGTGGTAACTAAACACGCGATGGGTACGCTCGTGTTTGGCCGCTATTTGATCCAAGAGTTTTTGGTCAGATAGATTCTCGAAATTACCATCAAGGCGTTCTGAGTCTCCGCCGATGGCGTGTTCAAAACAAGGCCCGGAAACACATTCGAGAAAGAATTCGAAATGCCCCTTTAGCGCCGAACTATTCTTGAGTTCGATGCGTAAATCACCCGCTGATTCGACCAAAAATCCATCTTCGTATTGATTGGTAACTTTGGGCATTCTAGCATCGCTATTTCCCCAGGGATTGGCAGAAAACAAACGCGTTTTTGCATCGTACAACCGTATACTAGGATTCCATTGAACCTCATCGGCCTTTTTGAGCCAGAATCTAAGACGATCGCCTTTTTGGGCGACCAAAGCGATCTTTAGAACGCTTTTTTTACCCAATTCCCCTTTGAGACCAAAGGAGCGCCCTGCAACTATCTCGTTGGGAATTGTTTCAATAAAAACGCGCTCATGCTTGTCGACCCATCCGTTGTCTCGAACGTAGTCGCGTAAATTCTGAAAGCTCTTCTTGCCCACATACGGAATATCGTCGACGGAGACGAGGGTTCTAAAAACCCTATCGTCTTGGCTCCCACGAATGGCATCGTCGCCATTGCGATGTCGGATGAGATTATTTGACGCCCTCCAACTCCACGATAATTCTGCCACGAGCGCATATCGAGAAAAGGTATTTGCGACTTCTAGAATCGCCCGTATTTCGGAATCAGAGGGGTAATTATTATCGGCTCGCACGCCTTGGGCTGTAAGGAAAGACTCGTTTTTTTCATCAAGCTCTGAAACTGAATCATCAAGATCTGAACACCCAAAAGTGATTAGGATAGTTAAAAAAGCTAAAATTTTCATTGAGTATCAAAATATCTGGGCCCACTTGTGATTCAACGACCCGTTTGAAGAGATGCTATACAAAAATCGTGCCGAGATTGTTTGGGCGCTTATGTCGGCCTTTGTAGGTGAACGATATGGGAACTTTGAGCGTTAAGGGGCAAATTCGGAAGATCCACTTTCCCAAGGTGGCAGATCCAGTTGTCGAACTTTTTTAATTTAAAAATTGAAGCCTGCTACCATCTTTGGAACAAAATTTCGCTGAACTCGGAAAGAGGCTCCCACAGATCGCACAGACGCGTTTTCTTGGACCGAAGCCCATAGAAGGGAAAGCGGAAAAATCCAAACGAGAAATCGGATGGCGTAGTTCGCCGTTGCAATCGCACCTACTTTCCATGTTTCCCAAAGTTTGACATACATTGCATCTCGCTAAAGGGATCAAAGGCAGACAGGCAACTTCTGAATGAATACGAAGGGGTCCTTCTTCGCATTGGCACCTGTGGCGTCCTTCTTCGCCACAGGTGGTGCAGCCCCAGAAGGTGATCTTTCGGCCCAAGTGTCCATTCAACGCTTCGCCATCCACATAACAAAAGCGCGCATTCTCGTAGGTGCGAAAACACTTCGGACACTGATGTCCCTCGCGATTGACTCGGGCGTTCCTTTTGCGCACCTTGGGCGGGATAAGGCTAGCCAGAAAAAGATCTTTTGATTCCAAACGTGTTTCGGTTTGCAGAGAAAAAGGGGGGGGAGAAGTTCTAAAAATCTCTCGCTCCATACGTACCTCGGCGATCTCGGCAGCCTCCCTTCGCCTTTGGCGAAGTAGAAAAATCGCGGACACTAATGCGAGCGACAAACCTAGGATAGAAACTATGATGAACGCGTATACCACCGGTACTCCAAGAGAGCGGCCTAAACATCTCCGCGAATCAGTCTACGCATCCCGGTGATAAAAACCAAAGCTTTTATATGTTTAGAAAGAGCCTTTTGGAACGTATACGATATCGCCAGGCAAGAGCTTAATGTTGCGGCTCAAGCCTTCAACAATATCTTGAACGGGAACTCTGACCTGAATCTCGGTGCCATTGATGGTGCGGCTCAACTTCGTACTATTTGCGTCTGCTCGGTCGGAAAACCCTCCAGCGAGCGCCATAGCCTCGACGATAGTGATATTGGCCCGATAGGGGAAAGACCCTGGTTTCTTAATTTGTCCAAGTAGAAGAACACGTTTGGAATTGTATTCAGTAATTGTACAAAGCACGCTGGGATTTTTAATGTATTTGTCTCTGAGGCCATCTCGAATGAGACCCTCGACTTCGGGGCAATCTTTGCCAACTACTTTGATCTTTCCAATAAAATGAAAAGTAATCGAACCATCGCTACCTACGATGTATTCGCCCGTAAGGCCGGGTTCATTTCGTACACGTATTTCAAATTTATCGCCCTTTCCGAGTTCACCGGATTCGGGAACCTCGCCTTGTTGCTCAAGAAGCGCCAAATAGCCTGGATCGGGTCTGCCGTTACCGCATGCAAAAACAAAGATAAAAAGGTAAAAGAAATTTCTGAGCACGCCTAGTACTTCACGGTCAGACCCAAGCCAACGAAATGGCGGGTGTATCCACGAAGCGAGTCTTCGGCAGATCCTGACGCGGTCAGTCGATCTGCGGTAAGGTTGCTGCTCAAGGTATAATCGAGACTCGTCGAGAACCAACGTGTAATATTGAACCCTAGGCCGGCCTTCACCTTAACCAAAGAGTCGCTCAATGTGTTGGGAATGTTAACTTGCCCGCCGACAACATTATGAACACCGGAGAAAATGCCTTCATAGGATCTCAATAAAATCTCGCCGCGGAGCTTGAGCCGTAGTCTACGATTTGCAAACCCTTGCTCGTATCCAGCGTAGGGTTTGTGCCAGGAACTATAATTTGCGATAGTCGCATCGCCGAATTGTTTTTCATAGCCGATATATACTTTCGATTTTTCGGCGGTTGCTCCAATGGCGTAGGTGGCTTGCACGTCGGCTAAAAGACCGCTGAACGTTTCACCTTCGTCGTAAAAACCGAACCCCCATCCTGCGATAACCTTCAGTGAAAGACGATTAGTGAACAATCCTGTAATTCCTCCAGTGACACGAAGGGGCATGGATCCAACATTTGTAAATGTCTGATTACCGCGGTTACGCGATGCGTTTTCGTACCTTACGATACCCAAATCGCCCGTTAATACGAAGGCGGTTTTTGGCAAAAACTTCCAATAATTCCGAAGCGTAAAATCGTGTAATTGCCGATCGATGTCAGCAACCTGGTCGTTAAGATTGAGGGTCCAATCGTAACTCAAAAAATGTTGAAAAACGCGGCCGGAAGGATGCAACCCTAAGGTGATCCCGGCGCGGTTAATCGTCCTGTCAAACGAGGAAGCCGAGGGTGAAGAAGGTGGCTCATTCGTACGCTCGAAAGCGTCTTCGAACTTAACGCTAAACGCGCCTTTTTCGTTAATCCCCACACCAAGATCGACATTGGCATCCAAGCCGCTTTGTCCTTGGATGACGTCACTTGAGGGAGACAGATATTGTTGCCAGCCCACCGAGCCTTTTAGATCCAGATTAAGTACATCGGGGTTCGTTGTCCCGATATTAACGAAAGGCGTTACCTTTACAGACGGCGCGCTGAGAACTTCGGCTTCGTCACTGGAAAGGAAAAAAACGTTAGAATCGAAGCCGCCGACAAGTCGGATGCCAGGATGTACCGTCAAGTTTCCTGCGGAAATCCCGTCACCTGGCTCAGCATTTGCGGAGGCCGAAACCACCATAAGCGCCAAAACAATCCCCAAACTTTTACCGATGCCCATCGTCATTCATTCTACCTAGTGCGTTCTTCAGCCTGACTAACACAGACTCTAAAGATTTGCGACATTAAACCACTAAATCATTCATCTACTGATATGGTGTCAATTCCGGAACCCGTTCCTTTGCGAATCTATCGTCGAATTTATCGTCATCGATTTCGATAACTTCAACATCGGCGATATCGGGAGTACGTCGATTGATCTTCGTATCCTTCGCAAATCTGGCTGTTTCTCCGGTACAATTCAATGCATCTTCGTACAATGCATCGACGCGCTCGGAAGAAATATTTATCAGGCGGAAGCTATTCTCTTGGATCTTGCGATCCTCATTTTTTGAGATTATCGCAGCTTGCTGCTCACTTACTTTCACAAAACCCTTCATCGCAGCCATTTGCTGGTTAATGCAGTTTACGGCCAGAATGCCCTCTTTCTCTTCACGTGCTTTCTGGAGCAATTCTTGAGTAGAGCTTAATGTTCCGCGCATGCCATCAATCGCCTCGGAAGAGCTTTTATCAATATCTTCCGACGAAAGCGCTGCTAGAGCTTTATTAGAAAGCGCATCTGTATCTGCGTTTTTTTCGCCCGCCGCGATAGCAAAACTACTAACCAAAATTATTAATATTGCGGGAAAACCAATCAATTTTTTCATCTCGAATCCCAGTTCAATGAATTTCTATAGAAGCCTATCAAATATTGATATCTGATCAATCAAAACTGTGTAAATAATTTCAACTTCCGACTTCAAACACGAAGGTTTTCTTCACAAGCACTTCGCCGCCGGCAGGTTTCTTGAAGCGAATACGCTTGACAACGCCAGCGACACACTTACCGACACCTCCGCCGACAGTATCTTTGACCGCACTCGACTTCGTAACGCGTCCAGCAGTTCCGATGGTAAATCCAACGATAACTTTACCAGAGGCTTTCGGATTCTTTTTAATGTAACGTTCGTAACATTGTGTAATTTGGCCCGTTCGTCTTTTGATTGAACTTGAGATCGAGCCGCCATCCAGTTTTCCGGTTCCGACAACTTTTTGCCGACCCTTCATTTTAACGCGAACTTTAACTTTACGCTCTTTGGTTTTACCGGTGTTCACGCCTTTGCTGGCTAATTTGGAACCCTTTGTCCCTTTCAAATCGCCAATGCCAACCGATTTACCTTTGCCGTTTGCGGCCGACGATCCGGCTGAACGTAAACCACTTTTCTCTGCGCCAGCTACACCGGTTTCGATACCGGTCGAGTTCCGAAATGCGTCATCGATGCTGGTCGCACCTGCACCATCGGACAAGGTATCAATCAGACTTCCGCCCGAAGACAACGCTCCAATCTGGCCGAGAACGGTTTTATTTTGAACTTCTTCGGCCATCCGTCGTTTTCGGTCAGCTTCGGCCGCAGCGCGGTCCTCTGCGGACTTTTCTGGTTTTTTCTCTTCACTCTTTTTCTTTGCAGGAGCGGCTTCTTCTACTTTTTCGGTTTCACCCTCACCTTCACCCTCTTCAGGGGGAAGCTCTTCAGGTATTTTTTCCTCGGGTTTTTTAACATCTACATTTACGTAGCGATCGGGAAAAATATAGTCCATTTCTTTGGGTTTGGGCCAATCTTTACTTAGAAGAAAGGCGATAAATCCAATCTGGATAACACCGGAGATGGCACACGTCACGGCCAAAACCAACGAGCCCAATATTGCCGCTGTCATCCCACCGCGCATACTTGCGGGCAAGACCGGCTTCGCTTTCGGTGGCGGAGGCGTCACAAAT
>JALSKP010000618.1 GCA_026988815.1 Myxococcales bacterium
TCTTCGACGCTCTTTAAGGTGGCTGAAAAAGGCGGTGAGCCCATAGATTTAGGCTATGGAGAGAGCTCTTGGTTCGGCGAGTCCCCCTCAAAAAATCTAAAAGTTATCGGACGTTTTTCAGACGATATTGCACGTTGGAAAAGATACAAAGGTGGAACCGCTGGCGTAATTTGGGTCAAAGATGGTCGAAAAAAATGGGTGAGGATTCTAGAAAAAATTAAATCCGGCGTCGTTCGTCCCATGGTAATTCTTAGTCGGGTTTACTTTATTTCGGATATGAAGGGATACGGTGAACTCTATTCTTGCCTCAAGGATGGAAGCGAAATTAGAAAACATACGAACCACAGAGGCTTCTATGTTCGACAGGCCAGCACGGACGGAAAGAAAATTGTCTACACCTGTGGCGGTGATGTTTACCTTTTTGATCCCGAAAAAAATAAGACAAAAAAAGTAGACATCGATTATCGCTCTCCACGTTCACAGATGGTGCGAAAATATCCAAATCCGCGTCGCTATTTATCCTCGGTTGCCATGCATCCCAAAGGCATTGCCTTGGCCAGTATTTCTCGCGGAAAGCTATTTGCATTTTCGAATTGGGAAGGCGGAGAAAAAAATATTGGACAAAAACTCAAGGGCCGCATGCGAAATGTCGCTTTTTTAAACGATGGAAAACGTATTCTCGTTCAGAATGACGAGAGCGGGGAAGAGCTTTTCTATATCTTTGATACCGTTAAAAATACCCATAAAGCCTTAGCGGGGAAGAATTATGGAAGAATTCTATCTCTTGAGATATCGCCCACCCACGATGTCGCTGTTGCGACCAACCACCGGTATGAACTCATCACTATCAACCTTAAAAGTGGGACGATGAAGACCCTTGATCATAGTGATTATGATCGTATCACGGGGATCAATTGGTCGGCCGACGGGCAGTACGTTGTTTACGCTAAACCGGATAGTGATCGGACCTCAAAAATTCGAGTCGTTAATCCAAAGAAGGGAAGTCCTCAAGATATTACGAGCGGTGACTTCAGGGATTATGCGCCCAGCTTTGATCCCAAAGGTAGGTTTATTTACTTTATTTCTCAGCGCTTTTTTGAGCCCAAATACGACGCGCATTTTTTCACCATTGGTTTTCCAAAAGCGGCCAAGCCTTGTTTGGTTGCCTTGCGCGCCGATGTAGAAAACCCCTTCGTTGCTCTTCCGCCAAACTGGGATGTCGACGAGGATGAAGGTGAGGATGATAAAGGAAAAAAGAAAACAAAGAAAAAATCGGTGTCGACCCGCTCTAAGTCTGCGGCCAAAAGCAAGAGCAAGAAAACAAAAAGCAATGGAAAAGAAAAAGCCGATGTGGTGAAGATCGAATTTGAAAATATCGAACATCGCATCGCTGTGTTTCCGGTGGAACTTGGACACTACTCGCAAATCGAGGCCAGCGAAGACAAAGTGTTTTGGACCTTTCATCCCGAAGGCGAAGATAGGCATATTGAGTCCTTTAAATTGGAAGACCAAAAGCATAAACATTTGATCGACGGCTGGGGGTTTGCGCTCTCCAGAGATCGCTCAAAGATGCTCGTGATTAGTAAATATTTGCGGGTCATGAAAACAGGCGACACCCCAGATAGCGATGAGGGCTACACCAAAAAGTCAGGCTGGATTGATTTTTCGCGTTTGACCTTGAAAATCGATCAGCGTGAAGAGTGGCGACAAATGTTTCGCGAAACTTGGCGTCTTATGCGCGACCATTTTTGGCGAAGAGATATGTCGGGTATTGACTGGAAGGCCGTTTGGGAGCGTTATAAACCCCTCGTTGAAAGGGTGAACACACGCGTTGAATACTCGGACCTTGTTTGGATGATGCAGGGCGAATTGGGGACCAGTCACGCCTACGAATTTGGCGGCGATCATCGTAATGATACCGCCCGTTATTTCCCCGCCTTTCTGGGCGCCAATATTTCTTGGGACCAGAAGAAGAAGGCCTATCAAATCGACAGGATCATTCGCGGTGATTCGTGGGACCGCAGGGAGGGCTCTCCACTATCTAAAATGGGTGTTGATGTTCAGGAAGGGTATTACATAAAAAGCGTTAACGGCGTCACGGTTTCAAAAGATGTCTCGCTTCAGGAAATGCTGGCCAATAAAGCCAATAAAAGCGTCGCCCTTGGTATCCAAAGTGGCCGCTCCAAAACCAAAGAGGTTATCGTCAAGCCGGTGCGTAGTGAGGCCGGTATTCGTTACCGCGAATGGGTGAAATCGAATCGCGAAAAAGTGCACGCCGCCACACGCGGGAAAGTCGGATACATCCACATTCCAGATATGTCGGTGAAAGGGTTTTCAGAATTTCATCGTAGTTTCCTTAGCGAACTTCGTCGCGATGCACTCATTGTTGACGTGCGATTTAATGGCGGCGGACATGTGAGCCAAATGCTTCTCGAAAAACTCGCGCGCAAGCGTATTGGTTACGATATTTCGCGATGGGGAGCGCCGCGTGCCTACCCTGAAGATTCGATCATCGGGCCAATGGTGGCGCTCACCAATGAATCGGCCGGTAGCGACGGAGATATTTTTAGCCATTGTTTTAAATTGATGAATCTTGGTCCTCTCATTGGCAAACGTACCTGGGGTGGCGTCGTTGGTATTTGGCCTCGCCATTCTCTTGTCGATAAGAGTCTGACAAGCCAACCTGAGTTTTCCTTTTGGTTTAATGATGTTGGTTTTGGCGTGGAAAACGAAGGGACCGAACCCGATATTGAAGTTGATATTTCACCTGACGATTATCAGCGCGGAAAAGATCCCCAGCTTGAACGTGGTATCAAAGAAATCAAAGGGCTGCTCAAAGAGAAGCCCGCTCTTCTTCCTGATTTTGGAGAAGGGCCTGATTTATCACCGCCAGGTCAGAAGAAAAAGCGAAAATCAAGGGCAAAAAAAAGGTAAAAGTGCATACTTAATCTTCCATGGAGGATGCGCGTTTAACTTCTGTTCCCAACTTCTTATTTATCGCATCCATGGCTTGTTCTAAGGCGGATCGCTTTTCTTTATTCTGTGTTGAAAATAAATCAATTTGTTCGGGAAAATCTTCGTCCACTAAATCGTAGGCCGTTGCGCCGACCAGCCGTATGGGGGCGTCTATATCGACCGTTTTTAATAACTGAGAACAGGCGTTAAAAATCGTTGTGGAATCATGGAAGGGTTGGTCGACTTTCATCTGTCGTGTTTGCAAAATAAATCCCTCGCTCAAACGAATTTTTACGCGAACGCCTCGCGCTTTTATTTTCTTATCGCGCAATGCTTTGGCAACGTTTTCGGCTTGGATGCGAATTTTCTTTTCCACCATTTTTCTGCCGCTAATATCGTAATCAAAGGTGCATTCAGAACCCACCGATTTTCGTGAGAGATCAGAAATCACAACACGGCGATCCTCGCCTCGGGACAAAGTATGAATGTGTTCGGCGAGGGCTGGACCGACTGTTTTTCGCAAAAGCGAGTAGTCGCATGTCGCGATATCGCCGATCCTATCAAGACCGATATTTCGTAAGAGTAGAGATGATTTTTTCCCCACACCCCACATGCGTTCAATTTTTAATGCGGCAATACTTTGGGCTTCTTTACCAAAAGGAATAAGTGTAATGCCGTCGGGTTTGTTCATATCCGAGGCGATTTTTGCGAGAAATTTATTGGGCGCAATTCCAACAGAGCAGGTCAAGCCATTGGTTTCCTTAAAGACTTCGGCACGTAGCTTTTCAGCAATGTATATCGGTTTACCAAATAGTTTTTCCGTGCCGCTCATATCCATGAAGGCCTCGTCAAGACTCAGAGGTTCAACGACCGGCGAGTAACGTTTCATGACGGCCATGATAATCGCGCTCGCTTCACCGTATTTTCCAATGGAGGGCGGAACGAGGATGGCGTGGGGACACAAGCGCAGCGCTTTGGCGGTTGGCATGGCCGATCGCACACCAAATTCTCGTATCTCATAACTGGCCGCAGCAACAACACCGCGACGTCCAGCGCCGCCGACGATGAGGGGTTTTCCACGGTATTCGGGATGATCACGTTGTTCCACCGATGCGAAAAAAGCATCCATATCGAGGTGAAATATAACGCGCGTCATATCCTCAACCTCGTGGTCCTTTGTTGGTCAGTGATGTGTTTTTTTCTAAGGCTCATTCAATTCTGCGTACTTTATTTTCTATATGATGAAAATTCCTAAACCCAAAGTTGGAACTTTCATTCGGAAAGGGTTATAATAGAAATCATGATAAGTAAAAACCAAGATTACAAACCACTCCTCGCTTTTGGTGCCGCTTTTTGGGCCTTCTTTGCCTTCGCGGGAATCGCGGGAAATATTCATGCTTTTGCCGACCTCGACACATCGATCTTTTATGGCGTGTTGGCGGCATCCACTGCGCTCCTGTTTTATGCGACCCATAAACGTTCAAGATACGAGGGCGTGGTGTCGATTATCGGCGGCATGGTTCTGTTGGCCGCTGCCCTTTCCGTACATGTTTTTGAACATGTACGTTCATTGGAGTCCACCCAACATTGTTCGGTCGACAATCCAGATGCGTGTCTTCGCGCCTCGAATTACTTTCGGGATTATTCCTTGATCGGAGGCTATTCGGATGTGATTCATTTTCGTTTAAAATACGAAAACTATAAACGAGAACAACAAAGAAAAGCCGATGATCAGCATAATGAGGTGGTTTTTTCTTCATCAGTCTATCACCAGGATGCCCAGAAAACAGCGATAAAAACCGGTCAACTGTATACAAGCTGTTTGTTTGGCGACCGACAGACGATGATAAATAAAATGAAAAAACGAGAGGCCTTTACATGGTTTTTCTATTCTAAGTTTGGCAGTCCCCAAGATATTTTCGGAGGATTTCGTCAAGGTCGACGTACAAAATATTCCTGTGAAACGCTCATCGAAACAGGAATCCTTGAGAATCAAGAAGTCGGATGTACGGGCTTACGCGAATTATGCGAGGTTCAGAAAAGTGATCGCTGTGAGGTAAGGCGCAAGCAGTGCGATACCATTCTGTCCTCACCTTTTGAATAAATATGGTGTTCATTTTCAGGGAACAACGAATCATCGGCTCCGACGAGGATCCAAACTCCCTCTTCGAGATCATACCGGGAAGTGCTCACATTTGTGTGATCCTTTTCTGAGGGATTCGAAAGTAGGTTGGAGCCCCGCTGTCGGAATGAAGTGTGGAACTCTGTGGTGCGCGAAGCCTGCGCTCGGGGTACGCCCGAGGGTTCTTTTTCTGTAGGCGATCCGATGGCCTAAGGGCACACGAACCACAGGAAAAATACCCAGAAAAGGATTGCCCTATGCTGACTTGAGACCTTTATAGCGATATAAAATTAGATTTTTTGACAATCCGATCTATACTTCGTACAAGCTGGCGAATTGGCGTACCGGGTTCTTGACCCAATACGACTTGACCTTGATGTGCTTTTTAGGATTCCCTTATCGGAAAAATACCCGAACAAATTATTGCCGATATTCTGGCAAGAACCGATATCGTTTCAACGATTAGTCGCTACATCTCCTTAAAAAAAGCGGGAACGAATCATAAAGGCTTATGCCCCTTCCATACTGAAAAAACACCAAGCTTTAATGTGCATTCGGGGAAGGGGATTTACAAATGTTTTGGCTGCGGAGAAGGCGGAAATGTCATTGGTTTTCTGATGGCCATCGAAGGATGGAATTTCCCAGAGACGGTCAAGCATCTTGCCAAAGAACACGGTATTGAAATTCCTGATACGCGCGATGAAAATTATAATGAACGCGAAAAAGGTAGGAAAGTTTACTTAAATATCATGAAAGAGGCGAGCGACTTTTTTAAGGAAAGACTGGCCTCTGATGCGGGAAAGGCGGCGAGTTTTTACTTGCGCGAGCGCGGTATTGATGAGGAAACAGCGTCTGTTTTTGGTTTAGGCTATGCGCCCAACGATTGGAGTACACTCGCCGATCATTTACAAGAAAATAAAATACCTGGACCTTGGGCGGCCAAAGCGGGTTTGTTAAACGAGAGAAATAGTGGGGGTTATTATGACCGTTTTCGCCATCGTATCGTTTTCCCGATTATTGATATCTGGGGAAATACCTTGGCATTTGGCGGACGCGTGCTCGCCGCCGAAGATCAGCCCAAATATATCAACTCGCCCGAGACACCGTATTATACAAAAGGTCGTCATCTTTATGGATTGACGGTAGCGAAAAATTATATTCAAAAAGCAGGCTTCGCGATTCTCGTGGAGGGCAATTTTGATGTTATTTCTCTTCACGCCCACGGGATCAAAAATGTTGTTGCACCGATGGGAACGGCGCTCACAAAAGATCAAACAAAATTGCTAAAACGCTTTTGTAAAAAAGTTGTCTTGGCCTTTGATGGCGATAGTGCGGGTCAAAAAGCATCCATGAAATGCATGCCAGCCTTGGAAGACGCCGAGCTAGAATCACGTATTATCGTTTTTGACCCCAGTGATGATCCCGATACATTTGTGCGTCGAGAGGGGGCTGAGGTTTTGCACGAAAAAATCGATGCCTCTTCTACATTGATGGAATGGGCGATAGCGGGGCAATTACCAGGTGCTGAAAAAAATATTGATGTTCGTAAACAGGTGCAAGGTTTGGAGGTTTTGGGGGAGCTTCTTGGGCATGTAAAAAACAAAGTGATGCAAGAACGTTACGTTGCTGAGATATCTCGACGTGTAGCTATTGAACCTCGCCTTCTGAAAGAGTATATAAAGCGTCCCCAAAAAATAGGCTCTGAAATGACGAGCGCATTGAAGGCGAATCATCGTCCGATGCGCTTAACCAAACCCGAGTTCGGCGTTTTGATTGTTCTTCTCGATCATCCGGAATGGCTGAGCGAATTTTTTAAAGAGCAGTACGATAACTTGTTGAGTAGTAGAGAATTGTTGATGTTTTTAGAAAACGCGAAAAATAATGTAAGCGAAAATAATGCATTAAATGTCGCCTTTCTTATTGAAAATATTGACAATATAGGCTTGAAAAAGTCGGTAGAAAATGCATTGGTCTCGGTGGATGCATATTATCAGGAAGAAAAGGCAAGAACCTTTTTTACAGATTGCATTTTTTCGTTAAAGAAGGAATGGGTATCACGGACAATCGGGGAGATCGTCCGAGAACTGGAAGGGTTGGATTTTCAGAAGCAAAGACAAGCGTACAGTTCGTTGGTTGAGCAGAAAAAAGTGTTGGAAGAATTCCAACGGAACATAAAACAAAAGTGAAGCGAGTAGTATGATTCGGAACGCACAAAAAAAAGCGAGAACGAAATTTGAAGTTAGAAAACTCATTGACATGGGCAATGAAAAAGGTTTTATAACCTATGATGAAGTCAATCAAATTTTATCCCCGGGCGTTCTTAGCGCCGAACAAGTTGATGACATGATGATGCTCTTTATCGAGCTCGGCATTGAAGTTCTCGATAAAGCATCACAGTACAAGCCCAAGCCGAAAGAGGAACCCAAGGGGCCCTTGAAGAAGCCGACTAAAAAACGGTCGACCCTTTCTCCTGATTTTAAGGGAAACGATCCTGTGCGGATGTACTTGCACCGTATGGGACAGATTGCTCTTCTTACCCAAGAAGGCGAAGTCGAAATCGCCAAACGCATTGAGAAAGGCGATAAGACGATTCTCACCGTCGTGCTTACAACGAACGCGGGTGTAAAAGAATTGCTTTCGTTGGGTGAACGCGTACGTCGCCTCAAGGTGAAATTATCCGATGTTCTCCAAGCGCCCAATCCTGAGTACTTACCTAAGAATGAAAACGGAGAAGCGATTGAGCCTTCTCATGAAGAACGCTTTGCGTGGTTCTCAGATCAAATCGATCTGGTTCAAAATTTTAAAGTAAAGAACCAAGAACTTCAGGAAGAACTCATCACCAAGCCTGGTCTTTCTTTTCGTGAAAGAAAAAAGATTCGAGAAAAAATTAAAACCAATCGCTACGAAATGTTTGCCTTGGTAAAGAAGATTCCACTTACGAAAAAGCACACCAGTAAAATGGTTGCCAAGTTTAAATCTTTGCTCGATCGCGTTGATGAATCCGAGAAAACTTTGCGTAAACTGGAACGTTGTCACCACCTTTCCTACTTTGAAATTCGAGACGCTGCCAAACAAATTCGCGGCGGATCGAAATCCTTTAAGCGATCAAAAAACCGTTTTCTTTCTCAGCTTTCCAATGAGGAAGTTATGGAAATCTGGAACGAAATGGGTAGAACGCGTCGATGTATACGCGCAGTTGAAATTGAAGCGGGCCAAAAAGTGGACTCCTTGCGCATTACTCTTCAAGCGGTTCTTTCCGGCGAAAAAATGGCAAACAAAGCCAAGTCGGAATTGGTCGAGGCAAACTTAAGACTCGTTGTTTCCATTGCAAAACGCTATTTAAATCGCGGTCTGCTTTTTCTCGACCTTATTCAAGAGGGAAATATTGGACTCATGAAAGCTGTCGATAAGTTCGAGTATCAGCGTGGTTTTAAATTCTCGACCTATGCAACTTGGTGGATTCGCCAGGCCATTACACGTTCTATTGCTGACCAGGCGAGGACGATTCGTATTCCTGTTCATATGATCGAGACGATCAATAAACTCAAGCGCATCGAGCGTTCCTTTATCCAAGAGCTTGGTCGTCCAGCAACCGATGAAGAACTCGCCGAAAAATTGGATCTTCCTGTTGAGAAGATTCCAAAGATTCGAAAAATCATTAAAGAACCGGTGAGTTTAGATACTCCCATTGGCGATGAACAAGATTCCTCTTTGGGCGATCTCATTGCTGATGCCGATGCGATTAATCCCTCTGTTGCTGTGCAGAATATTAACCTCGAAAAACAAACGCGAGAAATTTTGTCTACTCTCACGCCGCGTGAAGAAAAAGTTATCCGCATGCGTTTTGGTATTGGAAATAAATCCGACCATACCCTTGAAGAAGTGGGTCGCGATTTCAACGTCACCCGCGAGCGCATTCGTCAGATCGAAGCCAAGGCTTTGCAAAAACTTCGACACCCAAGTCGGTCCAAGAATCTGGAAAGCTTCGTAGATCTCTGATTTTTAAATAGTTGGCAATTTTACTAATTATTATTGATCGTGATAAACCCTATAACAATTTGTAGCCCCGTGCCGGGATAAAGGAGGCCTTGTGGAGGCTGTCTTTTTGTCTCGATATTCACCGTTGGTATTGTAGGGGCACGTGTTTCTCGATATTCACATTTCCGTTGGGGGTTTTGTAGGGGCAACTCTCTGTGGTTACCCTTCGTTCTCGAGACCAAGCCCGCCATCGACCGGATTCAGCCAGTAGAGCATGCATTAATCACAGATGAATAAAAAACATCAAGACAGAAGAAGGATTGCAAAAAGGGCCAAACCAACGAAATGATTCCAACCTCCTTTCATTGATAGGATCCAAATCGACAGCCTTATCGCGCTCGCGGCTTTGTAATCGGCTCATGGTTTTGATTTAGGCGGTTCGAAAAAGCACAAAGATGATTCACACATTCAAGAATTCCGTTGTTCTGTTTCGCGCAATGAAGCTTCGAACAAGCAATCCCCCTCCCACCTGGGAGCTCTTGCCCTTTTGGTTCCAAGCGGCAGAAATCTTCAAGTTCCTGACGTGATGTTTTTGACGCCGCAGTTTGCCCACAACTATGGCAGCAATAATTATCCCCAGCTTCCAGAACGAGGGTGGAATAGGTACAATCGGAGTTCTCCACGCAATCCTTTTTCAATATTGGCATAACCTTTTTAGGCACGGGTTTAGCCACTTCAATTTTTTTCACTGTGGGAGGCGGTTCAGGTTTATCGGAAGGTGGATCGGGTTTATCCGGTGTATGGCAACATAGGAGTGTTGTTATAATGAAACCTACTGCGACGATTTTTATACTCATGAAATATTCTCCAGTCCCGCTTTAAACGCTTCCTGTTTTTTCTGTGATTAGGGAAGGATAGACGATTATGGTCGTTTTTCCACAATTCTTTCGATGCAAACATTTTCGTTATTTTCTACCCTTCTGAAAATTGAATTCTGAGGAAGGAAATGTTTAAAAGTCCAGATTACCCTGTATCCTCGCCGCAAAAAAGGTACTTCTCCAACGGGAATAAAAGAAGAGGTGTGCCTTCCGAACGGCTAATGGGTATTTTATGGATCATGGAAGCGGAGCTGAACGTCGTCATATCTTCGTGGATGATGACGGAAATTTCACCCTATGAAAAAGCACTCAAACCCGCTCTCCAGATTTTCCTACCTCCTTTTGTGAAAAACGGAAAACTCTACGGTATCGGAACTCTATTAAAGGCGCAGTCTAGTCGTCAAGGTTTATGGCTTTTGGAAAATCCAAATTTTCCTTAGGGCCATCTATTTTGGGACTGAAATTTTTCCGAAGTCATTGTATGTGCAACGATTGGCAATGCATTTAAGTAGACCCTTATCTTGTTGCGCACATTGGTTCTGTTCGGGGCAGGGGAGATCTCGAGGTAGCGTTCGACAGTACTCCGCGATCTCGGCGAGGGATGTTTTTGATACAGGATTTTGTTCGCAAGTATGGCAGCAATAGGTTTTTCCGGCCCGAAAGGTGAGGTTGGTGACCGCGCAGTCTTCATCCTTTACGCAGTTTTTTTGCGGAGTGATCTCGGGGTTGGTTTTCTTTTTTAGCTCTTCTTTAAGTTCTTTTTTGGGGGGATTTTTCTCATTGTTCATTTGCTTTAATGGCGCCACAGAGGTCGGATTATCCACGTTAGAGTGGCACCCAAGAGGGATTAGCATAAAGAATAGGACGAAGGATTTTATCAACATAAGGACCTGTGAATATGTCGCGAGGATAGAACATCTGTGCCGCTTTTGCATACAATCTTTGACGAAAAGGAAAAAGATTTTTACATCCATCGATTGTTATAAATGTTACTAGCTTTTGAAGTTGTCCGGTTTATCTAGTTATTGAAATGTCCGCTTTACTTCTTTTTCATTTTCGAATGGCCCGCTCCCCTACGGGTCGCGGACATCTTCAAAAGCTAGTAACAGGTTAGAAATTGAAAATTCTTGGAATATTCTTCTTCGTGTTGAGTGATAAATCCTATCAGATAAAAAAACATATTGTGGTGTCATGTCTGACACGAGTTTATTTCTCATGTAAAAATTTTCCCAGGCAATTGTGAGGTAAAAAGTACACCCGGCAGGATTCGAACCTGCGACCCACGGCTTAGAAGGCCGTTGCTCTATCCAACTGAGCTACGAGTGCAAAACGTTTTAAAGGTAAACCAAAAAACGTAGAGGGGGGTTATCCGAATCTCTTGGCTATTTGTCAAATAGTGATCGGCTTTTTTCTATTTATTTTCTTGAAAAGATTTCAAAAAGGCCTCGATGTCGTCCGCACTTTTATCATCCATACGACGAATCCAAAAACCAAAGGTCTTTCCCATCGGGTATTTACGCATCGCGATCGCCTTCAAAGAAGCGTTTTCTCTGGCAAATGTTGTGTACCAACGCGTTACCCCACGCGGCCTTTCTGATTTGATCTTATGAAATTGAGCCATGACTTTTTCGTCGCCCGCTTTTCGTATGGCCTCACGCACCTTGAGAATTTGTTCGATCGAGGGGCCATAAATTTGATTCAAATCCTGACCAGAAACGCCTCCAAACTGATCGCTCTTAAGCAGACCAATAAGCTTTTTGGTTCCCGCCGGATTCATACTTCCGTCCTCCTCAAAAAGAGGCATACCTAGGCTTTTTTCCAGAAAAGTATTGGCAAGTTTGTTCTGACATTTCGTAGGACAGGCCTTTACGAGCTCTCGCTCGGTTTTAAAAATTGCACTATAAACCATCGACCGCACGGTCGCGGGAGAGGTGAAGATGGTCGGACTTGAAATTTCGTTCGTACCATCAAAACCAGGAAGCGAAAGGGTCTCAAACACGTCATCAGTGGCGCGGGAGCGATTAGCGATGGCAACGATGGAAAATTTAGACATCGCCTCAAGCGAGCCTTTTTTCATGTCCTCCAACAATCCCTGCGCGCTATAGCCTAATTTTTCTTTTTCTTGATTTGTTTTATCGATCTCTTTTTGGAGCGCATTAATCCGTGTGTCGATTTCACCGATTTTTGAATGCCCCTTAAATTTGGCTCGAAAAGCGCCCAAAAGACTCATTTTTTCTTCGAGTTCTTCAGCCGCCAAAATCTCGGGCTCCAATCGATCCAACGCTGCATCAAAGGCCGCGTTTTGATTTTTATCGCAACCAAGCAAAAAGAAGCTCAGAAGAAAGACGAGGGAAAGTTTTGAAAGGGTCATAGTCGCATCCGCAATTGCATGAATAAAAGTTCCGTATAGGAAAGGTCTTAACATAATAATTCATTCCCAGGGAAAGAGATTCGGCGAGAAGAACCCTTCTTTCTTAATGTAGTGTGCAACTGTATTAACTACAAACTGGAAGTTCTTCATTTTGCCATGGTTGCTGGTCCCGAATCATAGCATTTATTTGAGTAAGTAGCTTTCGAGCACAGGCAATAATCGCAA
>JALSKP010000619.1 GCA_026988815.1 Myxococcales bacterium
CGAACGAGTGATCGAGCCCCCGCATGGGTCACGCAAACCAGTGGAGGTCATTGTAGATTGCCAAGGCGTTTATTTCACCCTTCTTTGGTTCAACATGAACAAAAGCTGGTTCGTAAGTAAATTTACTATAGGCGAAAACATCTCTTTTTTCGGAGATGTAGAATACCGACAATCTGCACAACTTTTCCATCCAGAATTTAAAATTAAAACGACCCAAAAATTAAAATCAGGACTCGACCCCGTCTATCCAAAAATCGAAGGTATCGCACCGAAAACCTTCCGGAAGTTTATCTGCGCCGCCTGGGACCTGATTTCAGATCATGTGATTGATGTCCTTCCGGAAAAGATTTATAAAAAGCATCAATTGATTCGCGCCAAACACGCGATTGATATCATTCACGCTTTTATCGATTATCGCGACTACGCCGAGTTCGAATCCGATCTCGAATCTGCCATTCATCGACTCGTCTACGAAGAATGTTTTACGCTACAAAACGCTTTGGCCAAACGTTACATTGAAGAACGACGCGTTACCGACGCGCCGCTATTTTCCAGCAACGAGAAGGCAAAAAACTTTCTAAAAAGTCTGCCCTTTGAACTCACCGGGGAACAAACACGGGTGACGAACGAATTGTTCGAGGAGCTCACCTCTGGCGTAAGAATGCGGCGACTTTTACAAGGCGATGTGGGTTCAGGAAAAACAATCGTCGCCTTTTCCATGGCCGTTGCAGCCTGCGAAAATGGCTTCCAAAGTGCGCTCATGGTCCCTAGCGAAGTACTCGCCCAACAACATTTTAGGAGCGCAAAAAGACTTCTTGCGGGAAGCGGTGTGCGCATAGAACTGCTCAGCGGATCCTTAGCTCAACCGCACAAGCGCGACCTTTTAAAACTTCTTAAACATGGGGAAATTGATCTCATTGTCGGCACCCATGCGCTTTTTCAAAAAGATGTGCACTTTGCCGAAGAGGGGAAAAAATTAGGACTACTCATCATTGATGAGCAACATAAATTTGGCGTCGATCAAAAAGCGATGCTAGAAAAAAAGGGCTGCTCACCGCACTTCCTCGCCATGACAGCCACGCCCATTCCGCGCTCTCTTGCCCACGCCTTATTTGGGGACCTAGATTTAACCTATTTGAACGAACTGCCGCCCGGTCGCCAGACGATTCGTACCTTTTACCGAAGCGAAGAAAAAGCGGATAAAGTTTACCAATATGTTCACGACCAATGTATCCAAAGCGAGTCCCATCCAGGGACCCGTGCCTTTGTTGTCTTCCCTTCCATCAACGGCCTCGATCATCCCATGTTGGGCGTGGAACCCGGCTCAGAAATCCTAGCCAAGGGACCACTGCACGGTTTAGATCTTGGTGTCCTACACGGTAAAATGAAAAGCGATGCGCGTCAGGAAGTAATGGGAAAATTCCGCGATGGGCGCCTTGACGTCTTGTGTGCAACAACGGTGATTGAAGTCGGCGTCGACGTTCCCGAAGCCACACTTATTGTTATTGAGGGCGCGGAGCGATTTGGGCTTTCACAACTCCATCAATTACGAGGCCGAGTTGGACGAGGGGACCAGCAATCGATGTGTATTCTTATTTCTCGGACCCCTCTAAACCCGCTTACTATTGAACGTCTCGAAGCTTTTGTTAAAACCGACAATGGCTTTGAATTATCCGATATAGATCTGCAATTTCGCGGCGCAGGCGAATTCCTTGGGCAGCGTCAATCAGGGATGGGAGAATTC
>JALSKP010000620.1 GCA_026988815.1 Myxococcales bacterium
ATCGGAGGCGAGGAGGTTCTGGCCTTTGTACCCGATCCCCTACCACCGCAGAACGGTATTTCTCTATCTTCCAAACATCGCTCTGAGCTCGTTCTGGCCGAGAAAAATCTCTCACAATTGGAGGTCGCAGCCGACATGCTTCCCTCCTTGGAGTGGTTCATCTACGCCTTTGTGCGCAAAGAAGCTGTGCTTTCTTCACAAATCGAGGGAACCCAATGTACACTCGTTGATCTTTTGCGTTTTGAGGCCGAAGTGGGGGATTTTGATGACGATGTTGAGGAGGTGTGCAACTATTTAGACGCACTGAAGTTTGCGCGAGAGGAATTGAAAAAACCAAAAGGTCTACCTCTATCCATGCGCCTTTTGAACACATGTCACGGCTTTTTGATGCAAGGCGTGAGAGGAAAAAATAAGAGGCCTGGCGAAGTGCGAAGCAGTCAAAACTGGATTGGTGGAACGCGCCCTGGTAACGCGCATTTTGTACCTCCACCGCCCCATCTTTTAAGTCAACTATTGAGTGATTTTGAGAAATATATTCATGCGCAGGACGACACCCCCTTGCTCGTTAAATGTGCTTTGCTTCATGTTCAATTTGAGACCATCCATCCTTATTTGGATGGGAATGGAAGAATAGGGCGCTTGTTGGTGACCCTCTTGTTGGAAGAATATGGCTTTCTTTGCGCGCCTTTATTGTATTTAAGTTTGTTTCTAAAGCGCAATCGTGCTGCGTATTATGGGCATTTATCGGCCGTACGAAAGGAAGGGGATTGGGCAGGTTGGATTGCATTCTTCTTGGAGGGTATTGGTGAAATCGCAAAGGAGGCAACCGAATCTGCGCGCGATATTTTTCGATGCATTGAAGAGGATAGAACAAAAGTGTTAAATTCTCCATCGTCCACGATCATGTCTTTGCGCTTGTTTGAGAGTTTATCGGTTCACCCCATCCTCAATATTCAAGGGGTGACGAAACGAATGGGGACGAGCAAGCCGACGGCAATGAAAGCGGTCGATCAATTGATGGCGTTGGGGATTCTGATGGAAAGTACGGGTCGAAAACGAGATAAGGTTTTTCGATACGAAACCTATCTTAATCATTTGAATACTGGGACTTAGCTATATTTTAGTGTGGTGGTTTCAAAGTGCACTTAAAGGTGTATGGAAGCATTGAGGAAAAGTATGAAACACGAATCTGAAAAACATTTTGTTAACCGAAGTAATTGGCTACGGGCTGCGGTTCTTGGCGCAAACGACGGTATTCTATCGACGGCGAGTTTGGTGATTGGTGTTGCAGCGGCGAGTACAACAAAAGACCCAGTTATTCTCGCCGCGGTTGCCGGTATTGTTGCAGGTGCTTTGTCGATGGCGGCCGGCGAGTACGTTTCCGTAAGTTCTCAATCTGATATTGAGACGGCAGATTTAGAGAGAGAACGTAGAGAGTTAGAGGAGATGCCTGAACAAGAGCTTGAGGAATTGACAGCGATCTATTGTTGCCGTGGTCTCGACGAAAAACTCGCGAAAGAAGTTGCGATTCAGCTTTCTAAACACAATGCATTGGAGGCTCATGCGCGCGACGAGCTTGGTATTAATGAGATCAACCAGGCTAATCCCTTACAGGCTGCTGTGGCGTCGGGTGGGGCGTTCGTTTTTGGTGGGTCGCTTCCCTTAATTGCCACTTTTCTTATTCCTTTCGAGAATATGGTTTATATTCAATATGCCTTATCTATTGTTTTTCTTATGGTTTTGG
>JALSKP010000621.1 GCA_026988815.1 Myxococcales bacterium
GGTGAAAAACAAGATACCGGTCCGAGAGGGGAGGACATCATTGCCGATATCCCAGGACTCCTGGCATCGGATGGTTCCGCTGATGTGCAAGATATGAACACCGTAAAAGATGGTGGAGATCTAACCGACGTCGCATCCGACCTTCCAACTCCACCGGTCGTTATTCAAGTGGCGCCTTTTGTTGATCTGGATCCGCTCGACAGTGTTCATGTTTTTTTCGATAAGGAAATGAATGATGAATCGTTGACCGCAGAGAAGGTCCGTTTCTTGACCAGCGCAAGTGATGGTATTTCAACCACTCTCGATTATAGTCCAATGCCATCCGATCTTCAGGTCGCCTTTCAATCGCGACTGAATTTACTAGCCGCTTATCGATTGACTCTTGATGGCGCCATCGAGGACCTAGATGGAAATAATCTTGAGCCTGGCGAATGGGATATTCAAACAAGAGATGGGCAGTGGAAAGCGGAGACCAATATTGATCGCAGCCGGAAGAAATCCTTTTCACCTCGGGTTTTTGTCCATGAAAAATATGCCATGGTGGTGTATCGCCAATTGGCGCCAGGTAGTCCGACGACCACCAACCTACTCGCGAGTCGTTATGATTGGGGTACGAAAAAGTGGTCGACATCGGAATTGTTGGAGACAAATTCTGGAAGGGTAAATATTTTTAAAGGAGAAATGGATGGAACAGGAAACCTGACCCTGGTCTGGACTCAGCGTCAAGACACCCTTGGTTCCAATCTTTACCAAAAAAGATTTACAGTAGACCAACGCATTTGGAGCAAAACCACAACTATAGACAATAGTGCCAATGTTGCTGATTTTGATTTAGAAGGTGCAGCCAATGGGGATGTCGTTGCGATTTGGGGACATTCGCTCGGAGGTATATGGACGAGCAGGTTTAGTCTTTCAAAGAAGGCTTGGAGCAAAAAATCGGAATTGGAGCGACGAAGCATCATATCAAAAATAAAATTAGGTAAAGATGGCAATGATAACTTCATTTTTACCTATTTGGTCAGACGTCAAATAAACATGATTCTTGTTGAGTACGATCTTTTTGCTCGGCGCTATAACGCGATTGCTAAAACATGGGAAAACCCGTTTGCGATCGATAATGGGAGTTCAAACCCATCTTCGACGCAACTCTGGATAAACGAGCGAGGCGATGCGACGGTGATTTGGATCAATTCGAAGAAGGTTTTTGTGAGACAGTATAACGCCGCAAATGCAGTATGGGGTCCACCGCAAGGCTTTGGTTCTCAGGCCTCCTTTGCGCCTCAAATCATCGCTTCGGGAACACAATTCTTTTTTGCGTTTTGGATTGATTCGACAACAAATAAGGTCCTGACAAGTACCTTTAACGGGCTGGATTGGTCTACGGCTCAAGCTCTTGATAGCGGTCGCGGTATGGTCGAAAGTTTTACCGTTGAAAAAGCCTCAGATGGAAACCTCTTTCTGGTTTCCGTACAAAACGAGGGCACGTTGAAGAAAGTATGGGCTACCCATTTTGACCTTCCGAATGTGCAATGGATGCCAGCGGTTCAAATCAGCGCCCAGCCCTTAATAAACAACGACGATTCGCCTGTAAACGTTGCGGTAAAGGGAGATCGCGAAGGAAATATGATGGCGTTTTGGCGACAGAGTGAATCGGGGGCCAATCTTTGGTCGAACCGGTTTGATGCCAGGCAACAATCATGGAAAAATGGCCTTAAGTTGAACAAAAACATGGGTACTGTCGGCGAATTTTCTTTTGATGGTGATCCATTTGGACGGGGGATTATCTCTTTTCGTCAAAACAAATCGGGTGACCAGGACGTCATCTCAAAGGTTTTTGACTAAACCTGTTTCTAGTCGCAGCTCCTCATCGACATGCCGCCAACCGAGACGTAGGTGCATCTTTTCCCACCAATATTGCCCGTAACGACACTTCCATTTTGGGAGGTATTGATTTCCGTGTTACCAGGAGCGCGATATTGGCCTCCATTTTGATTGCCCTGGTTCGGTGGTGCGCCCACGTTTCTTATCATTTCTTTGGCTTGAATCTGTTGCAATGCCGCAATATTTATGTTGCCGATGGGGAGCGCGTTATTTTCGTACCCCCATTGTCCGAGTTCGTTTACCCAATAATTGCCATCTTCTACGCGTTGGCTAAAAAGCGCATCGATTTCGGTGATTCCCAAAGGTTCTAGATGCTCGCCGTTGAGATGGATATGGCGTTCTTGAGGAAGAAGATTGCAGTGGGTGGTGAAGAGTAGGAACGCAAAAAAAGTTAAAAATTTCATGACACGCCTGAAGTTGTTGAGAAAATGATATTGTTTACGCTCGCAACGTTAACAAAAATATGGCCTCGGGTGTAGGTTTATATAAACATGACGCCATAAGGCTCGCCTAAGAATCGGAAATGAAAGGCGATATGTGAAATGAGCCCAAGATCTGCAAGGGCTTTTGCGGCGATCCAAACACCTGAACTGATGAGTAGGACGCCGATGATTTTGTCGCTTCCAAATTTACTTGCCAGTGCCGAGGCGGATCCAGCAAGGAGTAAAATGGGTGATGTGATGAGGACAAGACTCAACATTGTCCACATTCCAATCATTGGATCGCCAGAGGCGGCCGAGAGTCCAAGTGCCCATAAGGTGATCGAACATGGCATAATTGAGAGCGCGAAACCGATGACGAAGGGGGATTTCCCGCGAGCAAAGCGAAAGATTTTCGTGTACCATTGTGCAATTGAAGGGGAGGGCAGTCCTTTTTTATTGGAAAATCGACGCAACCCAAAGAAGACGAAAAATAACGCGCTCAGAAAACTGGCATATGGAAAAATTTTCGTGTCAACGATCGTTCCCAGAGCACCTGTCATGAGTCCGAAGAGCGCATAGGCAACTGCACGTCCAATTTGGTATTGAACGACGCTTCCCATTCTTTGAAGGGAGCTGGCGTCTTTATTGATAGAGGCAACGCCAGCTACAATGGGACCGCACATGCCGGCACAATGAACGCTCGTCCAAATCAAACCCAATGAGAACACCTGTAAAATTTCCGGATACATGTTTACCCTCATATCAAAGGATGGGAAGATTAGCGATTTTCTTCCATCAAAATCCAGCATTTTCCAATCTACGAAAAAAATGCACATCATGGTTTTGTGTGCGAAAATAATGCACGGGATTCGGTGGCTGGTTCAGTTTAGATGAGATAAGCACATGAGGTATGGCCTGGCGTGATTCTTGTTTAGGCAAATTATTCGTTGAAATGAAAGTAAAGAGGTTCGTCTATGGAAAATGGTGTAGAAGTTGTCGAATATGACGACAAAATCGTTCGATGGTTTATTTGGGCGTCGTTGATTTATGGCGTCGTTGGCATGTTGGTTGGCGTAACAATCGCTTTCCAGCTCGCTTTTCATCCCTTAAACGGGACGCAATACATGGAGTATTTTTCCTTTGGGCGATTAAGACCCTTGCACACCGATGCGATGATTTTCGCTTTTGCAGGAAATGGTATTTTTGCGGCGGTATATTATTCGACCCAACGCTTGTTAAAAGCGAGATTGTTTTCCGATCTTATGTCAAATATCCATTTTTGGGGATGGCAGGCTATTATTGCCGTTGTTGCGATATCCTACCCCTTGGGCATCACCCAAGGTCGAGAATATGCAGAAATGGAATGGCCGATTGATATTGCCATCACTGTTATCTGGGTGGTTTTTGCGGTTAACTTCTTCATGACCTTGGTCAAACGTCGCGAGAAGCACATCTACGTGGCGATTTGGTTCTATATTGCCACCATTGTTACCGTTGCCGTGCTGCATATCGTTAACAATCTTGTCATTCCGGTGAGCATGACCAAAAGTTACCCGATTTTTTCGGGCGTTCAAGATGCGCTCATTCAATGGTGGTATGGTCATAACGCGGTTGCTTTTGTTCTGACCACACCCTTTTTGGGATTGATGTATTACTTCCTACCCAAGGCCGCCAATCGACCTGTTTTTTCATATCGATTGTCGATTCTTCACTTCTGGTCTTTGGTTTTCGTTTATATTTGGGCGGGTCCTCACCACCTTCACTATACGGCATTACCAGAATGGGCTTCAACCCTTGGAATGGTTTTCTCGGTCGTCCTTTGGATGCCAAGCTGGGGCGGAATGATCAATGGTTTATTCACCCTTCGTGGCGCGTGGGATAGGTTACGTGATGATGTCACGCTTAAGTTCTTTGTGATCGGTATTACCTTCTATGGTATGGCTACATTTGAGGGGCCTTTGCTTTCGATTAAAAGCGTCAATGCGCTTTCTCACTACACCGATTGGACGATCGCTCATGTGCATTCAGGGACCTTAGGTTGGAACGGTTTTATGATTTTTGGAATGGTCTACTACCTCATTCCAAAATTATGGAAGACAAAAATTTACAGCGATAAGCTATCGAGCCTTCATTTTTGGCTCGGATTAATTGGTATACTTCTTTACATTATTCCAATGTACTCTGCTGGTATCACTCAAGGATTGATGTGGCGAGCCTACGATGAGACCGGACGATTGATGTACCCCGATTTCATGGAGACCGTTGTCGAGTTGATCCCTATGTACTGGGCGCGCGCGGTCGGTGGATCTCTCTACCTCACTGCTACTTTGATCGGTGTCTTTAACCTCTTTATGTCTGTGCGAAGTGCTCCCAAAGATTTGAGTGACGAACGTGTGGAAGTCGCGATTCCAACATGGCGCAAAAAGGCATCAAGTTCCAACAATTACGATGAAATTCTCAATGAAATGGCGCTCGAAAAAGACGGCTGGCATCGTGTTCTAGAAGGATGGCCGATTGTCTTTAGTGTTCTAACGACCATCGCTGTTTTGGTGGGATCGATCATTGAAATCACGCCTTTCTTGTTGATTAAAGAATCAATTCCGAAGTTAGCTCAAGTGAAACCTTTCACACCCTTGGAACTCGAAGGACGTGATATCTACATTAAGGAGGGCTGTTATACCTGCCACTCTCAAATGATTCGCGCCTTACAGTACGACGTTGATCGTTTCGGCGAATATTCTCGTCCCGGCGAAAGTGTGTATTCCTATCCTTTCCAGTGGGGATCCAAACGAACCGGTCCCGATCTGGCGCGCGAAGGTGGGAAAAGGCCTCATTATTGGCACGTTCGACATATGGAAGATCCGCGCTCGGTGACGAATAATTCGATCATGCCGGCCTATCCTCATATGCTCAAAAACGAGTTAGATCTTAGCCTCACTCGAGACAAGATCGATACGATGTTAATGCTCAATGTACCGTATCCAAAGTGGGTTTCCAACGACCCGGTTAAGAATGCAAAAGAGCAAGCAAAGAAAATTGCCGGAGAAATTAAGGAACAAGGTGGACCTGGAAATCTCGAAAATAAAGAGATCGTAGCTTTGGTCGCCTACCTCCAACGACTTGGAACAGACTTTAAGAAGGGAAAGAAATGAAAAGAGAAGTTGTAGAAGCAGCCGGATTGGCCATCTATGCCGAACTGGGAATTGTTATCTTTATGGTCGTTTTTATTCTTGTCGTTGCGCGCGGTTTTATGATTCCCAAAGAACAACGTGATGCTTTATCCCAAATGCCCTTAGACGAGGTAGAAAGTGAGTGAAAATAAAGACGAACTTATGTCCCATAATTACGACGGGATTCAGGAATACGATAATCCAATGCCTCGATGGTGGACCTCAACCTTTATTCTTACCTCCGTTTTTGCCGTGTTGTATGTATTTGGCATTACCTTTGGCCAGATCGATGGATACCAAGAGGACATGCAACAAGACAACGCTGTGAATGAAAAAAAACGCCAGGCTGTGGCGGCCGCTAATCCACCCATTGACGCAAAAATGCTCGATGAGAAGATTCACGATCCAGCCAGCGTTAAAGAAGGTGCCTTGGTTTTCGCTGCAAACTGCGCAAGTTGTCATGCGCCCGACGGTGGTGGATTGATCGGACCGAATTTAACCGACAACGCCTTCCTCTACGGCAAAAAACCCGAAGAGGCCCACAAAGTGATTCGCGACGGAACCGCAAAAGGAATGCCGCCTTGGGGCGCGATTTTATCTCAATCTGACATGGTCAATGTGATCTCCTTTATTGTTTCCATTCGAGGGACGACGCCAGAAAAACCCAAAAAGCCACAGGGAGAAGTAATAGAGTGAGTAAAATCCTAAATTCGCCAGATGAGGTTCTTTCAACCTTAAATAAAGATGGAAGTCGAAAATGGGTCTATCCCACCCTCGTGAAAGGGGTTTGGTGGAAACGTCGTATGATTGTCGCCTATGCTTTAATCGCGGTTTTTATTGCGATGCCATTGATAAATATCAATGGCCATCCAGCGATTTTATTCGATATTTTTACGTGGAAGTTTTCTCTCTTTGGCTGGGTTTTCTCACCGACTGATACCGAAATCTTGATGGTTTTTGGTTTAACGATTCTCGTTGCGGTCGTTTTTGTGACCGCTCTTTTCGGGCGAGTGTGGTGCGGATGGGGATGCCCACAAACCGTCTACTTAGAATTTATCTATCGGCCCATCGAAGCCCTTTTCGAAGGCAAAGCCGCAAAGCGTCGTCGCACGGATAGTAAAAAGCTAAAAGGTGCAGACCTGGCGAAAAAGATTCTAAAATGGTGTGTGTATTTTTTAGTATCCTTTGGGTTGGCCCACGTTTTCGTAGCCTATATCGCAGGTTGGGAACGCTTGGGGTCCTTTATGACCCAAAGCCCTGCTGACCATCCTTCGCTTTTCGGATTGGTCAGTGGCATGACGGCGCTCATCCTTTTTGATTTCGGATATTTTCGAGAGCAAATGTGCACCATCGCCTGCCCTTACGCTCGTTTGCAGTCCGTTCTAATTGATAACGATTCGATGATTGTCTCCTACGATCCTTTTCGTGGTGAGCCACGCGGTAAAAAAAAGAAAGGCGATGATTTAGATTTGGGCGATTGCGTTGCCTGTAATGCATGCGTACGTACCTGCCCCACAGGTATTGATATTCGAGATGGTCTACAGATGGAATGCATCGGGTGTCTTCAGTGCGTGGACGCATGCGATGAAATCATGATCAAGGTCGACCGCCCCGTAGGACTCATTCGCTACACCTCCCAACCTGCCTTGGAAAAGAAAAAAACGAATATTTTCCGCCCTCGGGTGATTCTTTATGGGATTCTTTTCGTCGTTCTACTTTCCATTTTTGGCATTCTTATCGGCGGAACAAAAGCCATATCCGTTAAGGTGTTTAGAACCGGTGGAGCACCCTTCGTGATGGTTCAAGACGATGTTCTCAATACCTATAAAGTTCGAATTGAAAACCGAACCGGAGACTTACAAAAAGTAGAATTTCACAAAGAAGCAGATAGTAAAGTGAATCTTTTTGTCGCCGGGGGCGGAAAAATAGAGATTGAATCGGGACGATTCAAAAAAGTCGTTCTAAGGCTATCCTTACCTAAAACAGAATTTAAAAACGGAAAGGCAGATATCGTGCTGCACCTAAAACACAAAGGTCAGGAAGATGTTTTAGTAAACTTACATATGATAGGTCCAAAATGAAAAGAATCCCCGAACATATTTTTTGGCCAGGCTTGATTATTGCCATACTTAGTATGAGCTTCATCTCTGGTGGTATACTTGTCTACGTTTCAACCCTCAATGGCGGAGCGCAATCCATACCTCACGCTTTTGATTCCTCTGAGTCAGAGTCCTTTGAAACGCCAGACGACGTCGAGCCCAAATACGACGGGATAGAAAAGTGATTCCCCAAGTCGACAATCGATGCGTGCATTGCGACGAGCCAGTCAGAGGCTTGCCCCGATTCGACGCGGACGCGGATGGAACGCACTCGCTCTCAGCCCAGAGTTTGCCCAGTGAACAATTCTGCTGCTCCGGTTGTGAGATTGCCTATCACGCCATTCAATCAATGTTCGACCAACCCGAAGGTAGTAACCCATTTTACGATCTCGCCAAGGGCAATCTTCGCCCTCCGACCCAAGGAAAAGTTGATTCCATACAAGCCCTACGCGATTCGATTCAAATGAAGGACAGTCTTTCTTCGGCCGAATGGTATCTTGAAGGCGTACATTGTAGGGCTTGCGTTTGGTTGGTCGATCAAATGCCTCGTGCCGTCGATGGCGTGGTTTCAGCGCGTACCGATATTAGCTCCAACCTCTTGCGCCTCGAATGGGACCCCGAAAAAACCTCCGTAGATGATATTGTAAACTGGTTGCAGCCCCTGGGTTATTCTCCCCATCCAACAAAAACCAAAGAGGAGGGCGGCGCTTTGCTTTCCGTTGGTGCCTCGGCCCTCTTGGCGATGAATGCGATGATGGTAAGTGTTACCTCCTATGGAGGACTGAGCGCCGAAAACGATTATGAGGTTTGGCGTTTTTTATCTATCGCTGCTGGTATCATGGCCACTGCATCTCTTTATCTTTTTAGATTTCGAATCTTGCGCCTTATCAAGTCCATTAAGCTAGCTAAACTTCCCGTCGACCTTCCAATCGTCATCGGGATTATTGCCGCGTGGTTTTTTAGTTGGTTCAATCTCTACACCACCCAGGCGGGTGTGAAAGGCGGCGAGTTATGGTTCGATGCGATCTGTGTACTCGTTGCGCTTTTGTTGGCAACCGAATGGTATACCGACCGTACCCGACGTAGGATCGGACAATTCACCCAAGTCGATTTTAGTATAGTACCTGAGTTTACTACCCTAAAGATTGGAAAGCGTATTCATCGCGATGAGGTTCAGGTCGATGACCTTCTTGTTTGTGAACCCAATGCGGTGTTGGTTAGCGACGGCATCGCCCAACAAAATATGTTTGTCGATAGATCGGTTCAGACCGGTGAGTCTCTACCGATTAACATTGCAAAGGGAGATGATCTCTATGCCGGTGATCGTGTTCTTGCTCAGCACTCGCCAGAAGGTATGTTTTATCGCGTAAAAGTGAGACACGAAAAGTCAAAACTAGCCCTTCTTTTAGAAAGCTTGAAATCACCGGAATACCTTGATTCCGATGTTGTCGATCGCGCTGAAAAACTTTCTTCCCTCTTTGTAAAAATCGTTTTAATTCTGGCCCTTTTGGCCTCCATTATAAGTGTGATTTTTCTGGGCGAATTTGGCGCAGTGATAGCGATTCTCATCGTGGCTTGTCCATGTGGCTTAGCGATCGCAACACCCTTAAGTTATGCTATCGGAATGGGGCAAATTCGAAGAAAGGGGGTGTTGTTAAAGAGCGCCCAAGGTATTGATATTCTTGACCGTGCAACAGATATTGTTTTTGATAAAACCGGCACCTTGACGGATGGCGACTTTCGTATGCAAGGTTACCAATCCACAGCGGAGCATCTTCGTATCGCCAATGCGTTGGAGTTCTTTTCATCCCACCCCTTATCGACCGCATTTAGTAAGAACGCAGATGATTTGGAACTTGATGAAGTTTGCGCGGATCGTCTTGGTGTGAGCGCGAAAGTGGGGTCAGGTTCTTATCGTGTTATGGGAAGCCAAAAACGAATTCCGGCCGCCTATAAGGATTTTATTGCGATTGGACTCTTTGCTATGTCTGGTGGAAAGACAAGCGGGGAGGACGGGCAAGAGCTTGCAACTTTCTATGTTGGTGATGCACTACGGCCAGAATCTCCCCAAGTTATCAAAGCGTTAAAGGCGGACGGTCTTCACGTTCACGTCCTATCCGGTGATAGAGAAGATAAGGTGCAACACGTCTGCGCAGACTTGGATATTGCCACCTTTAGATCCTCTTTATCCCCTGAAGAAAAAGCGAGTTATATTCGTGAGTTAAAAGATAAAGGTCGTGTTGTTCTCTTTCTTGGCGACGGAACCAATGACGCCCTAGCGTGTCTTGAAGCCGATGCCTCCTTTGTTGTTAAAGGTGCCTCGCCGATAACCTTTTCTTTGGCGGAAGGTCTACTCGATACACGAAATTTGGGCAGCTTTTTGGACGCAAAATTATTTGCGGCTCGCGTCCGCAAGCGTACAACCTTCGCGTTGGTTTGGGCATTAATTTACAATATCGTCATGCTAGCGGCCTCGGCGATTGGATGGATAACACCTTTGATCGCCGCAATTGCGATGCCCTTGAGTTCGGCGATATTGGTTCTTATTACAACCTCAGGCAGTCAACTGGGCTCTATATTGAGCCAAAGTTTGCCTGGTCGAAGGGAGGCTTCTAGCGACGATGCAAAGGCGGTTTTGGAACCTGTCTTTCACGCAAAGCCGACAGAATCGGTGCCCTTATGACGATCATTTATATCCTATTACCCATCTCTCTTTTGCTGGCCTTAGGCGCGGGTCTGGCATTTCGATGGGCGGTAAACAACCAACAATTCGATGATGTGGATTCTCCACCCATTCGCATGTTGTCGGATGGAAAAGTGGTGCGCGAAAATTCAAGCCCCAAGACCGGTGAAGGAGAATGATATGAATCGATGGGCTGATGAAAAAGATCGGGGGCGCAGAAAAATTCTTCATAGAGGTCTCTTTATGGAAATTCTGGAATACGTTGGGTTTAGCGAAGATGACGTTTTGGCATTGAGAAAAATGCACGAGAAAGTAGAGCCTGATTTTGAAGAAGTGGTGGCTCGCTTTTACCAAGCCCATCAGTCGAACCGCCATACAGCCAATGTGTTTGAAGGACCCGAACAAATCAAACGCCTGGAAAAAACCTTAGGCCAATGGTTAGTAGAGCTGTTTACTAAAGATAGAGATTTCGCTTATTGCCAAAGGCGTTGGGTTATCGGTGAGGTACACGTTGGTGTTGGGTTAAAACCCAAGTTTATGTTCGGGGCAATGAATATTGTGCGAACAGAATTGTACGATATCGTCTGCAAACATGGCTTTGCCGCCGATTGGAATTCGGTTGAAAAAGCACTCGATATTGATTTGATGATCATGGTTCAGTCCTATTGGGATTATGTTACCGACGTTAAGCTTCGTACACCCTTGGCGCTTGCCTCTGGTATGGCTCACGAAATTAGAAACCCCCTCAACTCGTTGGTCCTAAATCTCAATCTTTTGGAAAGAGGAGGGAATTTCACGGAGGTTGAAAGAGAAATCTGCTCAAGTCTGCGCCAAGAGATTGAACGGATTAAAACAACGATGACGGAGATGATCGACTTCACCCGCCCTATCGATTTGGTGTGTAGGAGTTTCCAAAGTTCGGAAATGGAAAAGTCGCTTCGATATCAGTTCGCAGAAGAAATGGGGGCTCAGCACATCTCGATGGAATTTACCCATACGATTGGTGAGCACGAAGACGGCTCGGTTGCCATTTACGGTGACTTTGATCGGCTAAAACAAGCGTTAATCAACCTTTTACAAAATGCGGGGCATGCTGTCGTCGACCGGACGAAGGACGTGGGTGGGGAGCAAGAGGAAGGCAAAATTGAGATCAACTTCGCAAAAACGAGAAGAGGATCTGTCATAAATATTAAGGATAATGGTCCAGGAATGAAAGGAAAAGATATGTTGAGAATGTATGAGCTCTTCTACACCACCCGCGCCGAAGGGACGGGATTGGGATTACCGATTGTCAAACAGATTATCGATTCTCATGAGGGAAGTATTCAGGCGACATCGTCGCGTGCAGGGACGGAGTTCGTCATTCATCTACCAGGAGAGGATAAATGAAAGTATTTAGAATCCTTGTTGTCGATGATGAAATCTCAGCACGAAAAGCGCTGGCCATGTTGCTCGAGCACGAGGGCTATGAGACTGCCCAAGCGCCTGACGGAATGCAGGCCCTTCATTTGGTTGAGACCTTTAAGCCAGATATTGTGTTGACCGATCTGCGTATGCCTTTGATGGATGGACTGGAACTTATCAAACAGATTCACAGTCAAGATCCCGACCTTTGTTGCATCGTCATGACCGCCTACGGGACGATTGATAACGCATTGGAGGCCATTCGTTTGGGCGCCCAACATTATTTGACCAAGCCTCTTAATTTTGACGAGGTGATGTTGGTTTTAGAAAAATGCGTGGACCATATCAAATTGCATCGAGAGTTTGTGCGTTTGCGTGATGACCGTGTTGCCACCACCGAGTTGGTTTTTCGAAGCCAGAAGATGGAGGCTATTGTTCGTTTTGCCGAGCAAGTTGCAAAGTCTCAATCAACGGTTCTCATTTGCGGGGAATCGGGAACAGGCAAGGAGATGCTCGCCAAATTTTTACACAAGATGAGCGATCGTTACGACAAGCCTTTTGTTGCTATCAATTGCGCGGCAATTCCTGAGAATTTGATTGAATCGGAAATTTTTGGTCATGAAAAAGGGGCATTTACGGGCGCCATTAGTCGTCGAGAGGGGAAATTCCGCAAGGCCGATCGCGGCACCTTATTTTTGGACGAAATCGGCGAGTTGTCGACCGAGATGCAGGTCAAATTGTTGCGCGTTCTCCAGGAAAGAAGTTTCGAACCTGTGGGCGGTGATAAAGCGGTTGACGTTGACGTGCGC
>JALSKP010000622.1 GCA_026988815.1 Myxococcales bacterium
CGTTTCCCGCGGCGATGCAAACCGCACTAATGCCGTTCATAATACCTTTATTGTGGGTTGCGGCGCGGTAGGGATCTGCGATTGCAAACTCGCTGGCGATTTGGACGCCTTCGGCGACTTCTTTTCCTGAAAAGGATCGCCATGCAAGATTTTCAAAGGGAATCCTACATCGAGATTTCGCCAACCTTTTGTCCGCTAAATTAGAAAGAATTCGAAGGTAGACACTTCCCTTGGTGAGCTCTTCGATTTTGGGCGCGAGTTTTTCCGTCATCGTATTGATAAGATTTGCTCCCATGGCATCGCGGCAATCGACGAGAAGATGGACGATTAACATGGGACGGTGGTGCTCCCCTTCTAGCCACCGCACTTCAATATCTCGAGCGCCTCCACCTAAAGAAATGAGTTTTGGATCACATGCATTGGCCATTTCAAGCAGGCTTTCCCTTTCTGAATGGATAGCCGCAATGGCGGCCTGTTGATCGGGGAGGTTGACGACTTGAATTTGTCCAATCATCACCGGTTCAGAGCTTTGTGCTTCAAACCCTCCCTTTTTCCTCACGATTTTTGCGATGTGACTCACTGCGGCAATGACGCTTGGTTCCTCAACCGCCATTGGGATAATATAGTCTTTGTCATTGATGAGGAAATTGGTCGCTACACCCAGCGGTAATTCGAGAACGCCAATTGCGTTTTCGACCATTTCGTCGGCAACGCTAAAGGGCAATCCGCCGCTACGACCCTTCAAATACGCGTGTTCATCGGCGCTTATAAATCCGTTCTCTTTGAGAATCTTAAGGCGTTCGTCGAGCGTTTTTTCATAAAAACGAGGAAATCTGGAGGTTCTTTCTTTCATAGGTTCAATGTAAAAAAAAAAACTACGGTGACAAGTTCAGAAAAGGCGAATGGTCAGTATCTCGACTAAGCGGTGCTAGATTCTGGATAAATCGCTGAATGAGAGTGGCGACATTGACAATGGCGAGGTTTTAATCGGCGTTTAAGCGTAATCGTAGGCTATCGCCAGCTTCGATATAAAGGCGTCGCGTGGTCTTGGCGACGCCGTTTTGTTTCAATACGAAGACATGTTTTCCCGCTCGAAGATTTGCGGTGTAGCGATTTCGAGTGGTTATTTTTTTGCCATCGATATAAATCGTTCCCCATGGACTAGTAACGATTTTTACTTTTCCTTTGGCGATTTTCTTTTTGGTCTCAGCGTTTTTTTTGACCTCCGTGCCCTTTTTTCCTTTCTTTACATTCTCAAGTGTTTTCTTCACCGAATCAGACATACCCGCTTTAGCCTTTGCGAGTTTTTCAACTCTTTTATCCGGTCGCGCGCGGCTTTTTACACTCGCTGGTTTGTTGTCCTTTTGACTCGATATTTTGGGCTTTGCATCGCCTTTGTCAGCGTCACTAAGGGGCGTTTGAGAACCGATGGCGACCTCTTTTTCCTCTTTTTTTTCATTTACGATCGTTGGCGTTGAGACGAGATCAATTTTATTTATTTTCGGGGATTCGGGATGCAGAACCGCGACTTCCATCGTGTTTGTCTCAAATGCCACGCCGCTTTGCTGTCGCTGAAAAAAACCAATACCGAGAATGAGTCCGAGAAAGGCCAGAACCAACACTGCGAAAAACATTCCCTTTTTGGAGCGCGGCGGCGAGAAGATATCCTCATCAGGAAGCGCAGTCTTTGAGACCGATGCATCTTTTTCTTGGGTTTTCTTACGCTCTTCGGATT
>JALSKP010000623.1 GCA_026988815.1 Myxococcales bacterium
CGGCTATAAGTCGCGGCGAGTTTGTTCGACAACCGATGATGTCTGCTAGTTTTTTTGCGAATGGGTTTGAGCTTATTTCCCCAACGCGTTCTCAAGTCACCATCGATTCCGATCGATTTGTTGCTCACCTAAAGAATCCACTTGGCAGAAAATTATTGGTAAAAATACATCCTAAATTGTCTCAAGGCTCAAGTGGTGAGGCGCTCAATTGCGATGTGAATGACGCATCCGCGGCAGGCAAAGGCGTTCGTCTTTCTTGTCCCGTCGAAGATTCGGGGATTTATAAAGTTCAAATTTTCGCAGCTAAAAAAGGACCGGTTTATACGATGATGGGACAGATTGAGGTTGTGCGTTAATCTTATTCCAGTCGAAAAGGGACTTTGTAGATATCTTTACTCAAGCGAACCCCGTCCAAAGGATAGGTGGCCTGTTTAGTAAAAAAGAATACATGATTAGCCTGAAAGTCCCCTTATTCGCAGATCTGCGACGGTGGGAAATTCGAAGGGGGATCACATTTTCCGGTGACTTCTCCGCAAAGGTTGTTATCGCATAAGGTTGGATTGCCTGTGGGTACCAATTCCTTAGGAACGAAGTCAGCGATCAAGGCCGTCGTTCCGCCCCCTTGTTCATTCCTCCGATCGCCATTAATGATCGTTACTTTTTCAAAGGAGAGCGACCCCTCGATTTGGTCTTTTCCAGTATCCACGTTCTTGAGAATGTCTGCGAAAATTCTTACACCCTCCATTTCTACATCAAGCGGACCAACCGGAATTGTGACATTAAAGGTATCCGATTCAAGGGTTCGTTTTCCCCCGATCGAGGTTATTTTACCGGTGGCATAAACGGTATATCCTTGGGTGGTGGTATCAACGATCAGGTTCTCGGGGTTACGCGTGTTTTTCGGGTCTCCGTTGATCTCATCGCCCTCAGCCCCTACAAGCGCGAAGGTGCCGTCCTCTAAAACAATAATATCGCTGATAAGCGTTAGCACGGCTGGAATCGGATCATCAACTTGAGCCAAAAGAATGTAAACACCGTTATCAAATTCTACAGGGTCGCTTTTTTGCATTGGCGCGTTTCGAAATTGTAGATCAAAAAAATAATTAATCGCCGTTGTGTTGCCTTCCTTGTCCGATAACCCAGATTGGACTTCCAATACATAGGATTTCCCGCCTTTGGAGAGCTCCTCGTTGAGCGCTAAAGTCGCAATGTTTTTCTTCAAAATTAATTTAGATGTGTCGCATTTTTTAAGTAAACACTTTTTTATCGTCGGTTTTGCGTTTTGGGGAATTTCGTTTTCAACATTCCGTTCAACATCCCAGAGACGGAGCTGTAGGGTGCTAGAATCGATGACCTCGCTGAACACAATTTCGATACCTTCACCTTCCAGATAGGCTCCTCCTTCCGGAAAACTAACCGAGGGCTCTGGTGGTGCATCGTAAACTTGACAACTAAAAAAGAAAACAGAGAATAAAGTGAGGGATTTAAAATACGAGTTCAAATCGATTCTCCAAAAGAAAGGATCTTACCGCGCGGCCGTGCTCATTATAGAGGGCGTCGCCAGGAAGAAGAAGGGCGGATTCGACTGTCCAAAAAAACACATCGGCGAGTTCATAGCGGACTTGGAAATCGATCTCGGCGCCGTAGTAGTTGCCGGGCTTACCACCGTGGTAGTTCAAAGCGTCGTCGCTAATTTCCTTTCCATCCTCAGCAAGGCTTGTTCGAATAG
>JALSKP010000624.1 GCA_026988815.1 Myxococcales bacterium
GATGCCAATTTTCCACCCACGGCTTTCCGCGTAACGGCGATACATGGTGTAGAGGTCGGCGCCGAAAAGAGCGGCCTCGTCGCCGCCGGTGCCTGCCCGAACTTCCAAAAATATATTTTTATCATCCAAAGGATCTTTGGGGATCAAAAGCGATTTGAGTTTGAGTTCAAGTGTTTTAATTTCTTCACTAAGAGAGGCAACTTCTTCTTTTGCCATCTCTCTGATGTCCGGATCTGAGTCTTCAAAGAGGAGTTTATTTTCCTCGAGATCTTTTCTCGCTCGGGTAAAACTACTATAGGTATTTACTACATCCTGGAGGTGAGAGTGCTCCTTGGCGAGTGCGGTAAATTGTTTTGGATCGGAGGCAATTTCAGGATCTGAAAGCTGACTTGTGATTTCGTCGTAGCGTTGTTTTACTTCATCTAATTTATCAAACATTTTATAAACTCTTTTTTAACGTGAAGACACCCTTCATGGAAGGCCTCAATCTCGAACATGCATGGTAACAAACTAAATGTGGATCGTATGCCCAAGAACAGCGTGTGCGGCTTCCATAATTGCCTCGCTTAGGGTTGGGTGAGGATGGATGGTGTTGATAATTTCCTCAATCGTGGACTCAAGTTCCATTGCAACCGTTCCCTCGGTGATGAGCTCTGTGGCCTTCGGACCGACGATATGAAAGCCGAGAATTTCGTTGTATTTGGCGTCACAAATGATTTTTACGAAACCTTCAGTCTGGCCAAGAATGGCCGCCTTTCCGATTGCACTAAAGGGAAAACGACCCACTTTTATTTTATGTCCGGCTTCCTTGGCTTTGCGTTCCGTCATGCCCACAGAGGCAACTTCAGGAGAACAATAGGTGCAATTGGGGACAAGATTATATTTAATAGGAGCGGGGTTTTTACCCGCAATATGATCGACGGCAACAGATGCTTCTCGCGTGGCAACGTGTGCGAGTTGGGGCGTGTCGACGATATCGCCGATGGCATAAATCCAGGACTCAGCAGTTTGCATGGACGTATTTACGTCCACCACGCCACGATCGCTGACCTTTACTTTGGTGTTCTTTAATCCACAATCTCCCGTAACGGGTTTTCTGCCCGTGGCAACGAGAAGGTGTGAACAGGAAATATTTTGCTTGCCCTTGGGGGTCTCTACCACCAATAGGACTTCATCTTTTTTTGTTTCAACTGAGCTCAACTTGGAGGAGGTGAGTACCTTCATGCCTTGCTTTTTGAAGGACTTTTCAACTTCCTTGGAGACGTCTTCGTCTTCAATGGGAAGGATGTGATCTGCCAACTCGATGAGGGTGGTTTCAGATCCGTAACGCAAGAAGACCGAGGCGAATTCGCTTCCGACTGCACCCGCTCCGACGACCACAAGGTGGCTTGGAATTTCTTCCATATCCAAAATATCATCTGAATCGATGATGCGTTTATGGTCCATTTCAATGAAAGGAAGATGGGCGACTTGAGAGCCCGTGGCAAGAATAAGATACTTTGTTTTAATCTCGTTTTTTTTACCATCGGCTTCAATGGAAATAGTACCTTTTTTTACTATTCTTCCGTGTCCAAAATGAACATCAATCTTATTTTTTTTCATAAGATATTGAACCCCACCGGCATTCTTTTTTACAACTTTGGATTTATATTGTTGAACTTTGGCAATGTCGACTTTGGGATCCGATAGGGTGATACCGAAGTCTTCTGAATGACGCGCCTTCTCGATGATGTCGGCCGTATTGAGGAGTGCTTTGGTTGGAATGCATCCGCGAAGTAAACAGGTTCCGCCAAGTCTTTTTGTAGGCTCTTTTTCGATAATCGCCGTCTTGAATCCCGCTTGAGCTGCATGAATTGCTGCAACATATCCACCCGGGCCGCTTCCTAATACAACAACATCATAACTCATAAAAACTCCTTGCGCGTTGGGCACTATTTTTGGCAGTCTTCCATTAGAGATTATTGCTGTCAACGTTGAGAATAAGCTTGCTCTCTTGTTCGAAAATAGCGATAACATTGAAATGAGAGCAGGCTTTGACATCGGGGCAACCACGGCACGTTTTGTCGTCGTCGATTCCAATAGTGCAATTGTGCATAAGGCATCGGCGCAATCGCGTGGATGGTCAACTGATGACGCCTTGGCCTTCGTCTCAACCCAGCTCCAAGCCTATGATGCCGATGAAATCGGCGTGGCAATTGCCGCCCAGCTTTCCCAAGATCGAGAACGTATCATTAGCGCACCTAATTTAGGATGGAAAAACGTACCCTTTCGCCGACTTCTATCCGACGAAATAGGACGACGCGTACACCTCCATAACGACGTCGAAGCGGCCACATATGCGGAAATGAAGCTCGGCGCGGCACGAGGTTTTAAAAATATTTTATCGGTCTTCGTCGGCACAGGTGTTGGCGGAGCGTTTACCGTTAATGGTCGTCTCATCCGTGGTTCATCGGGTGTTGCCGGAGAAATTGGACACGTCTTGGTGTCTCAAGACCCTGGTGCACGCATGTGTGGTTGTGGGCGACGAGGCTGTTTGGAGGCCTATGTCGGTGGCAAACATTTGGAAAAAATGGTTGAAGAAATTCTTCCCGCCTTGGTTCGACGCTCGCGCGTGGTCGACGTCGCAAGAGCCGACGAAATGGTGAGCGAGAATCCACGTATTGAAATTATCTGGCAAAGGGCAACTGACTTTTTAGCGATGACCGTCGCTAACGCCTGCACCCTTCTGAATCCGGATCTGCTTCTTTTAGGGGGCGGTGTATTACACAATACCACCCACTTTAAGGAAGATAGTGTGAAGAAGATGATGACCTGGATTTCTTCGCGGGCCAACAATATGGAATTGAGATTTTCTCAATTAGGCGATTTATCAGGCGCATTGGGCGCAGCGATTATTAAAGAAACGTAAACGTAATGAGTGAGATATGGCAGAAAAAGTAAACTACGATAATTATCTTAAAATTTCTGAACTATTATCGTTGCAAGACTCCTTGTCTGAGCCCAAAGCACACGACGAATTGCTCTTCATTACCATACATCAGGCTTATGAACTTTGGTTCAAGCAGATCCTATTTGAAATGGATGCCGCCGGTGTCGCGATTGAGAATGACGATCCCTACGAGGCAACCCGGATCCTCCAACGCGTTCTAAAAATTGAGAGTATTTTGGTTCCCCAAATCCATATTTTGGAAACCATGACGCCACGCGATTTTATGAGTTTCAGAAAGATTCTCAATCCAGCGAGCGGCTTTCAGTCCGTCCAGTTTAGAGAGGTTGAATTTCTATCTGGCATGAAATCAGAAGCGGTGTTGAAATCGATGGATCGCTACGAATTGGACACGACACGACTTCACCGACGTTACAACGAAGCGAGTATTCGAGAACTTTTCTACGAGGCTATGCAACGGGCCGGATATGACATTTGCGTTCCGCCGGATAACGCCAATCCGCTCGGCGAAGATCTCGACCGAACCTTGAACTCCTTGAAGTCTTTATACGAATTCCCAGAACGCCATTATAAGTGGTATTTATTGTCAGAAGCTTTGGTTTCTCATGATCAAAATCTTCTGCTTTGGCGCTTCCATCATGTTCGCGTTGTAGAGCGTTTGATCGGCTCAAAAATGGGAACCGGCGGATCGGCTGGTGTGAAATATCTTGAAAGTACGCTTTCTAAACGGGCCTTTCCCATGTTGTGGTTCGCCCGTGGTATGCTAACCGACGATCTTTACGGCACCATTCGCGGCCATACAGTCGACTAATATGCCCGAACTCGCCGAAGTTGAAATCGTTCGTAGAAATCTAGAAAAATGGTGGACCTCGTCTGCTTTGGAGGTCAGATGGCTAGATTCTCGTTTCGGAAAAAAGGACCAAGATAGAATCGACTTAGCACTGAAGTCCAAACCCCTCCGATTTCTCAGGCGAGGAAAACACCTCGTCATTCAAACCCAAAAAGGGGGTATTTATTTCCATCTACGCATGACTGGAAAGATCGTAAAACGAGAGACTTGGGATATTAAGTTTGCCCGTTTGGCCTTCAAACTATCAAAAAACAACTGGTTATTGTTCATCGACACACGTCGATTGGGCTCTGTTGACTTTTTAGAAGGCGAGTCCTTGCCCCGACAATTTGAAGACCTTGGACCGGAACCGGAAGCGGTTTCTGTTGCCTACTTTAACGAGAGAATAGGAAAGAAAAAGGGATTAAAGTCCGCTTTGCTTGACCAGAAAATAGTGGCTGGACTCGGTAATATTGCGATCACCGAACTTTTTTGGATCTACAAAATCTCGCCCCAAGCCAAATGGGGCGATTTGGATGAAGCGCAAAAAGAAGAATTATGTGCAGGTTTGGCGCCCTATTTTGATGCCTTGATTGAAAAAGAAGAGGGAGACGAAATCGCCTACACCAACGAGCCTGGCGCATCCAATCCCTTCCTGATTTACAAACGCCTAGGCGAGCCTTGCCCGCAATGCAGCGTCGCGATTGAACGTATGAAAGTGGCGAGCCGTTCAACTTATTTTTGCCCTTCTTGCCAGGCCTCGGACCTGAAGAAATAATAAACGGAGTTCAATAAAAGGGACCTTCTATACGGCTCTTCTATGCTTCGTGCTTCCAATCCACCTCGAAATTGGTTATGAGTTTCCCATGAAAATATTTTTATCGTTCAAAATCATTATTCTTTCCTTCTTCTTTAGCTCGGTCGCACACGCCGAAATTATCGATAAAATTGCAGCGAGGATTAACCGGGAAATTGTGACAATGTATGATCTCGAGCAATCGGCGATTCCTTTTCTTCTTCAAGAGGGAAGAAATCCAGCAGCACTAAAAGACCCCAAAGAAAAGTCGAAAATTCTAATGGAGACGATGAACGATCTGATCGACCGAACCTTGATCGTTCAAGAAGCCAAAAAGATTGACCTCAAAGTTGACGATGCAAGGCTCGACCAATGGCTCGCGTTCACACGTCAACAACGCAAACTTGATGAGGACCAATTTAAGGAAATGATCGAACAATTTGGCGTCCCTTACAAAAAATACAAAGAAATGGTGCGTCAAAATTTAACGCGAATCGACATGGTTCGTATCAAAATTGGGAGCCAAATTTCGGTTTCCCAAGCAGATGTGGATCGCGTTTTTGCCGAGCGCTACGGCGCCAATGGCGGCAAGGAAAAGTACATCACCGTTGCACATATCTTGTTCCAACCCGCGACCGATACCAAGGCCGATTTGGGTGAGGCTAAGCAACGCGCGACTATAGCGCTCGATAAATTAAAAACGGGTGCAGATTTCGCCGCTGTCGCAAAGGAATTGAGCGACGGTCCAACGGGTAGCAATGGCGGAGAGCTTGGAACCTATCGACGTGGTGACCTGGATCCAGATTTCGAAGCAAGCGCTTATAATCTAAAAGAGAATGAGCAATCAGGAATCGTGAAAACAAAATTCGGTTACCATATCATCAAAGTTTCTGGCATCGAGTTCCGTGAAGCGCCCGATATTGAAGAACGAAAAGATCGTCTGCAGATGGAATTACGGGCCGTCGCCGCTGAACGCCTTCTCAAAGATTACACCAAACAACTTAGAAGTCGCGCTTCGGTCGATCTTCGCTATCCTTGATTTAGAACGATGAAAATCGGAATAACGATTGGCGATCCCGCCGGTATCGGTCCCGAAATTATCGGGAAATTTTTTAAAAATATAAAAACCGATCTCACCTATGAAGATATCGAGTGGGTGATTTTTGGGACTCCCGAGCTCACGCTTGAAAACACCCTTTTGGTCGACCAAGCTCGCGATCTTGATTGGACATCGGTCCGTCATGGCGTTCCGTGTGAAGTATCGGCAAGTATTCAAAAACGTGCCTTATACGATGCCATTGCGTGGATCAAAGCGGGTAAAATAGATGCCATCGTGACCGCGCCTTGGACCAAAAGCAGTTTTCGCTTTCTTGGTGAAAAACCGGTTGGACATACCGAAATTCTCGAAGCCGAATTGGGAACGCCCCGAAAGAATAAAGCGGTGATGTTGCTTGCTGGTGATGCGCTTCGCGTTGCTTTGCTCACCACTCATATTCCTCTTTCGCAGGTCCATAAGAAAATCAGCGTGGCAGGGATTCATGAAATTAGTAAAATTGTTTACGATTCCTTGCAACGCGATTTTGGAATCGCTAAGCCAAGCTTGGCCATCCTTGGATTAAATCCTCATGCGGGCGAGGAGGGCGCTATGGGTCGTGAGGAAATAGATATTATTAGGCCAGCGATTGCGGAGCTTAAAGGGCAAGGTTTGGAAATCGAGGGGCCCTTTTCAGCCGATACTTACTTTGTCCGCTATTTGTATTCCGGGGCCGGAAAGTGCCATGACGCTGTTATTTGTATGTATCACGATCAAGGCTTGATTCCGTTGAAGACCATTCATTTTGGTGCCTCAGCAAACATCACGATCGGGCTTGCTCACATTCGTACCTCCGTTGATCACGGTACCGCTCACGATATTGCAGGCAAAGGAATTGCCAATCCAGAGAGCTTAAAATATGCAATTGATCGCGCGATAAGTATGGTTAAGAATCGTGCTGAGTTGAGGAGCAATGAATGATCGCGTTTGAAATTCAAAATGATATTTTTATTGTGACCCTCGCTAAACCTGAACGTCGCAATGCGGTGGATAAAAAAGACGCTCAAGCATTGGCCCAAATTTTTAGAGAATTTGAAAAGAGCAGCGCCAAGGTTGCTGTTCTCTGCGGCGAGGGCGGAAATTTCTGTGCAGGCGCGGACCTGAAGGAAGTTGCAAAAGGGCATTTTAATCGTCTTGAGCTAGAAGGAGACGCCCCGATGGGCGTATCGAGAATGCACTTATCCAAACCTGTTATCGCGGCGATCTCCGGTTACGCGGTGGCTGGTGGATTGGAACTGGCCTTATGGTGTGATTTACGTGTCGCAGAAGAGGACGCCAAACTTGGCGTCTTCTGCAGAAAATGGGGCGTTCCTTTGATCGATGGCGGGACGCTACGTTTACCTCGATTGGTTGGTTTTGGTCGCGCGATGGATCTTATTTTAACGGGCCGAGAAGTCGGTGCCGAGGAAGCCTTGTCAATGGGTTTGGTGAATCGGGTTGTGAAGAAAGGTGAGGCGAAAAACGCGGCCATCGTCTTAGCGGAACAGATTGCAGCCTTTCCTCAGGTTTGTATGAACAGCGATCGTGCCTCGACTTATGCGCAGATCGGCCTCAGTGAAAGCGAGGCATTGAAATCAGAATTTCGTTTTGGAAAATTGGCTCTTTCAGAGGTCCAAGAGGGCGCCAAGAACTTTCTGAAGAGACCTGAAAGAAAGGCTTAGTAAGCAGCGCGAATCATTTGAGAGTTATCGTAAAAATGCTGCGCGGCATCAAGCGTTGACTTGATTCCCTCAAGGACGACTGGAATAAGACGAGATGATTTCGTATCCAAGGCGTCGAAGTAGTTCTGTCGATCCATTTGATGGAAAATCGCAGGTGGATATCCGGCCTGAGTGAGAATTTGATTCATCAAAAGTCTTCCAACAAAACCTGAATACTCATCAAAGGGAAAGATTTGCATAAATTCCCAATGGATTTTTGCGGCGGCACGAATGGGGTGCTCGTTTTCGATGATGTCTTCAACGGAATCAAATAATTTTTGAAGGTGGTAGGATACTGTAGATCCTTTGACGCATTTTAAGTTGTATACGCCGGGCGTGGTATCGCGGGTACGGTAGCGTCCTGCGTTTTCAGAGTTGGGTGTGGAGAGCAACATGTGAATTTCACGAAGCCAAAGCAAATCGATTTTATCGTTTTTTCGCGTGCCATCCAACATACTCATCGCGATTTCTCTTTGACGATTTAGGGAGTGTTTGATTTGTCGATCTTTGTAATTTCGCGAGGGGCGGTTTGTAAGCGCTCTGCGAATGGCTTCTGGATCTAACACAACTCCCTCAATGGAGTGGTCGTGAAAGAGCCACGAGAATAGTAAGGCATCCACGAATTCGAGTTCTGGTGGAGCTTCGATGAGCGTGTTGTAAACAGCACGCTGATTGTCTATTTCTAAATACGTTAGATTCATTTGACTTCCTTTTTTGCTTGCCCTGACCCGATTTCCTTAACCAGTCCAGAATGTTTCAGCACAAGCAGCAGAAGTTGTCTGCCGATCTAACTTTCAAAGACTAGGGAACTTTGAAATCTGCATCAACCTTTTCTTCAGTTTTTTTAAAGTTATTTTTCGAATGATATTTTCACATGTTCAGACCCGTTTAGGATTGGTAAATGTCTTCCTTCAAAATCGGAGGATACGATGGGTTTTAATGCAGAAGATTTAGTCGCGCTAAGGCGATTGCAAGGTGTCGCTTTTTCAAAACAGGGCGATTTCGCGGTGGTCGAGTTATCAGAACTCGATAAAGATAAAGCAGCCTATGTCTCTCAGCTCTGGAAAGTTGATCTCAAGAAGGGCGAAAAACATCAAATGACTTTCGGTGAATTTTCGAGTCGAGCGCCCGCTTTTGGTCCCCATGACGAATTATTCTTTTTAAGTAACCGCTCGCCTCAACACGAAGATGAGAAGCACAAAGGGCGTTTTCAAGTCTACCTCGCCGGATCTGGAGATCCGGTGCAAGTGAGTGTGGAGCCCCTCGGCGTGGCCTCTTTTCAAGTCGATGACCAGTTGAACTTTGTTGTACAGACCACTTTTCTTCCAGGCGTTGAGCGTGAAGAGCAGCGTTCCACTCACGATGAAATATCTAAAAAAGGACCTTCGGCGCTACGATATACATCAACGCCCATACGGTTTTGGGATCACTGGATTGGACGATCGAAAAGCAATTTTGTTGCCTACAAGAAAGGTCCAGAGGGCGAATACATTCCAAGCGTAATGACGCGCTGTGAAAAAGGCGTCTATAAAAATGCCGCTTGGACGCTGTCAAAAGACGGTCAATTTATTCTCACCTCCTACCGTCACTATTTTCAAGCAAGTCAACGAAAGTCCGGCGATCGACTTGATGACACTAGACTTCGTAAAATATCGACCCTCGATGGAGAACAAGAGGAGATTTTTGGCGAGGAAGGCCATTGGGTGCAAGGCCTTATCTTATCCAAAGATAGTAAGCAGGTTTGCTATATCGACTACACCCGTCTCCCCGATCGCTTCGGAAGTTATGCCCTCGTGTTGGTAAACTTAGAGACTAAAAAGGAAGAACGTTGGGTCCCCGATTTTGACGGCGATATTTCAATCGATTGCTTTTCCGATGATGGTAAGTTTGTTTACTTTTTGGCCGACAAAGAAGCAACGCGGTCTTTGTTTTCTTTGGAGCTAAGTACTCAGAAAATTGTACGTCTTAGCGATCACGGAAGCGTGCATTCTTTTGTAGCCAAGGAGAAAGAATTTCTCGGCTTGTATTCCTCGATCAAGAATCCTCCCGAACTCTTTAAGATGGACGATTCCGGTTTTGAAATTTTAACCAATCTCAGCGGTTTCGTGTTTCCCGACGGAATTCAAATTTCTAATCATCAGGTGAAAAGCACCGATGGTTCTCAAGTTCAATTCTATCGCGCTTACCAAGGCGAACCCGAGCGTAGTATGTTGGCCATTCATGGCGGACCGGTTGGACATTGGGGCGATGTATGGCATTGGCGGTGGAATGTCTTGGTGTTTTCCGACATGGGGTATGATGTGTTCATGCCTAATCCTCGCGGTTCGACGGGATTTGGCCAAGACTTTGTAGATGGTATTTTTGGAAGCACATGGGGCGCACAATGTTACGAAGATTTAATGTGCGTCACGGATGAAATTTTGGAGATATCAGACGCGAAGAAAGCGATTGCCATGGGCGGATCTTTTGGTGGTTATATGACCAATTGGATAGGCACCCAGACCGATCGTTTTGATGCCTTGATGACCCACGCAGGTCTTTTTGATTTGCATCAATTTTATTCGACAACTGACGGTCCCGCATATTGGAGTCGTATATTTCAACAGAATGTGTACGAGGAGAGAACGGCATTTGATACCCATTCGCCGGCCCGTTTTGTTTCGAATTGGAAAACGCCCACGCTTGTCATTCACGGCGAGAAAGATTATCGGGTCCCGATTAGCGAAGCCTTGTATTTGTTTGATGCCTTGCAATATTTCGAGGTTGAATCTGAGCTGGTGATCTTCCCTGACGAAAACCATTGGATTCTAAAACCCAAAAACATCGTCTACTGGTATGACGCGATTGCACGTTTTTTCGACAAAGTCCTAGATTAAGAATGTTAACGGTGGTTGTTTTCCGAACCCGATGCCGTCCGCTGATTAACGCCCAACACCATATTCGATTGTGCACGGGTTGGCGTATTTTCAAAATAGTTGGGCATTTTACTAAGATAGTACTCGCCAATAGGTCCGAGCATTGCAGCATTATCGGTACACAATTCTACCGGCGCGAAAAGGGCGCGAAATCCGGCTTCTTTGCAACGCTGTTGGGCTGCTTCCCGAAGTCTTGAATTACATGCCACGCCACCGGAAAATACAATATCGTCTACATGTTTACTTTTTGCGGCCGTAATGGTTTTCATGATCAACACATCAACTACGGCCTCCTGAAAAGAAGCGCAGACGTCTTCGGTGCAAAAATCAGGATTGGATTTCAGATAATTAAGAACCGCTGTTTTTAATCCTGAAAAAGAAAAATCGAGGTTTTTTCTCGTCCACATCGGACGCGGAAAGTCGATAGCTTTGGGATTTCCTTTTTTGGCCAGAGCATCGATTTCAACACCGCCGGGGTAGGAAAGCCCAAGCATTTTTGCCACCTTATCGAAGGCCTCGCCTGCCGCATCATCGCGGGTCCGACCGAGCAGTTCATATTTTCCAACTTCGAGTACATGGTAGAGATCGGTATGACCGCCGCTGACGATGATGCCAAGATAGGGAAAGGTGGGTTGGGGAAAAGAACCGTCTTCGATGAGTACCGCAGTGAGATGTCCCTCAAGGTGGTTGAGTCCAACAAAAGGTTTGTTGTACATCATGGCCAAGGTACGCGCGCTCTCGATCCCGACGATCAAACTACCCACCAGCCCTGGGCCAGCCGTGGCTCCAAAACCATCGATATCATCAAGCCCACATCCCGCATCGTTTAGGGCATCTTGAATGACCTTATGAATATCTCGGATGTGATTTCTTGAGGCGAGTTCAGGTACGACGCCACCGTAACGCCGATGGACTGGAATTTGGCTCGCGACGGCATTGGAAAGGATGGTGGTTCCGTCGCGAACGAGGGCGGCCGAGGTTTCATCGCAACTCGATTCGATGATTAGATTTAACATTTAAAACTGGTTTTTTAGAATGGAACGTACTTCGTCTGCACGTTGGCCAGAAGGTTGGATTTTTAGAAAGCCTTCATATGCGCTTTTCGCTTTGCCACGATTTCCATCGAGTTGGTAGGCGGCCGCGAGATCGAGCATCATTGAGGCGCTTTTATAGCCAAGTTTTTTAGCCCTTACGAAATGCTTGATCGCTTCGCTATTTGAACGGGAACCGAATGCGGCACGGCCATGGAGATAGGCAACTTGAGCGCTGCCGGATTTTTCACTGCTCAACTTTCGCAGCTCCACCAACGCTTTGCTCCACTTTCTTCTCTTCACAAGTTTTTTAGCGGCTTTAAGGCGTTTTTTAAATGACGCGTTTGAAGCGTCTTTTTCTTTTTCTTGATCGGTTTTTGCAGGGTCTTCTTTTGCTGCCAATGCCTCTTTTTCTTTCTTGGCTTGGGCTTCTTTTTCTTTGGCCGCAAGCGCTTCTTTTTCCTTCGGCGAGAGTTCTTTTTCTTTTACTGCGAGCGCTTCTTTTTCCGCAGCTGTATCCACTTCGAGGTTTTCTTCCTTTGCCTCATTTAAATTAATGGCCAAAGCGAGCGCATTGGCCTCAATATTAATCGCGCCATCGTTGCCCATGGTTTGGGTTTGCTCGTTGGCTTTTTTCGCGGCTTCGAGCGCTGGATCTACTTTCTTTACTTCTACAACTTCGACTTTGGGTTCTTCTTTTTTCTTTTCTTTTTCAACAACCTTTGGCATTTCTTTTTTGTGCGATTTGGTGTCGTTTCCGCTGTAAATTGCCAATCCACCGATGAGGACAATTAATCCTAAAACGATGGGAATCCAATAGTTGGAACGCGGTGCCTCTTCGGCCAAACTCTCATCGGGTTCGGTATTGAAAAAATCATCAATAGGATTGGGGTTCTTTGCGTCTTCGCTGTCCTCTTTTTTCGGCGAGGCCTTGGAACTCTTGGGCTTTTCTTCGTTGGCACCAATGTCAAAGGAAACGGAGACCATTTCGCCATCGACGGCATTTCTGGGGACCAGAGGTTTCCCTTCTTCTTCGGTCTCGATCGCTTCGCTGTAAAAAGGG
>JALSKP010000625.1 GCA_026988815.1 Myxococcales bacterium
CCTTGAAGGCGAAGGTATCCTTCCCGATTGGCGTCGGGTGTTTTTGTTTAATTATTTATCAAACAAGGTATACGCCGCTTTTTTTTATTTTTTCAACTGATCCCCAACTTTCGGTAATAACTCCAAATGAACGAAGAATTTAATTTTGAAGACGCTGTAAAGGCCCTTATGGAAGGGCAAAAAATGAACGGTAAAGATGGTGTTCTAGCACCTTTGGTCAAGCAGTTGGTCGAAGCGGCGCTTGAAGCGGAGATATAGGCGATTTCAAAAGAGTCCGAGGGTCCCTCAACATCCATAAGCTATGCGGCTAAACGAAAACAGTGATTAAATCGGCAATCAAATTCTTCATGGTCCGATAAAGAGATAGTAACCGTTATTACCAAGGGGGAAATAATGACGCTTCCAAACCGGCATCTTCCAAATCAAATCGTGCACCTGACTCGCCGTACCACTCAGCGGCAATTTCTACTCAAAAATGATAAGGCCGGAAATTACTCAAAATGACCTTGGCTATCTTTTTGCCTTATCCTGCAATCGACACAATCAAACGCCACATGCATTCGTCATGAGACACCAAAACCTCCGGCGATGTTTGACCACCTTCCTTTGGAGAAGGTCATTTCCTATTTTGAAAAACGCATCGAAGAGGAAGGAATCCGCATTCGAAAAGAGCGAAAAAAGGAGAAGAAAGGTTTTTTGGGAATGAAGAAATGCTTTGAACAAAGTCCTTTTTCAACACCTAAAAAAAGCGTTGCGATGTATATACCCAGTCGGTTGCTGAGATCACTTTAGATGGTATGGAATGGTTGCAAAAGATACGAATTAGAGTTGTAAAAAAGAAACACCTTATAGTATTCTCGATCTTTTCTCGACCCATCTTTAGGAGGCTGAAAAATGAAAGGTAAGATTGAAGCCTATTTTTCTTATGGGAATTGTTTTCGCACGGAAGCGGAAATTTTTTATCCAGAAAATCTCGAAGAATTGAAGTCGATTCTCGTATTTTGTCGGGATAATGGTCGTAAGATTACCGTCGGGGGAACATTTAATTCTTTTGACCTTCAAAATAGCGGCAAGGATATCGTCGTTTCGATGCAACGTTTTAACGCTATTGAGTATGACGCTAAAACGCATACGATTAGAGTTGGTGCGGGCGCGAAGTGGGGCGATATTTTTGATGTGGTCTACGAGAATAGATGTGCTTTATACACCTGTATCACCGGCACTCAACCTTCGGCTGGAGGTACCTTGTCGATTAACTCGAATAGTGTTTGGTCTCCGGCTAATGGTAAAGAAGGCAACCATTGTTTGGGATTCGAAATACTCACGAGCGACGGAGAACTCCTTACATGTTCCAGGTCTGAGAACTCAGAACTATTCTACGGAGCGATTGCTGGGATGGGCATGTTGGGTTTTATCACGCGGATTACCTACCAACTACATTTTGTTGGATGTCATTACGACATCCAAATCTGGGTTGAGGACCATGATAATGTGGATGATTTGGAGCAGAAGTTTGATCTACGTAAATCTCCAAATTTTGATGATCTTGAATGCCTTAGATCGCAGTCTTCACTCTTTTACTCCGATGGTGGTCGACCCAAGTTTGGCATGTACAATCGCAGGTATCGCCGGCGTAAGGATAAACGAAAAACGAGCTCTCTATTATTCAATGCCGCAATTCTGGCTAGTGGTATAGTACGTTTTTTTCCTAGCCTCG